>JAWXAN010000071.1 GCA_034439475.1 Candidatus Zixiibacteriota bacterium | reverse complement strand
TGCTATTTTTCATCACCGCAATGTACTTAATCGGCGGTTTTCCGCAAGTCCCAGCACTCTGGCGTTTGCTATTTTTCATCACCGCAATGTACTTAATCGACGGTTTTCCGCAAGTCCCAGCTAATTCGCCTGTCACTTACTCAGCGCCGACATCGAAGCCGAGCAGACCCTTGTCGCCGCCAATGTCGATGGATCAGCAGATCAAGTCATAGATATATCCGACTTAAGTAGCATGATTGAATATGTTTTCATATCTGGTGAGCCATTAGTGTGCACCGAACCGGCGGCCGTTGCGGTAACCGGGATCGCCTCACAATAGACGTGTATCGGTCAGTTATTGACCACCACGAGCTATACCCATCTTCTTTAACCGCGATGCCAATGTGGTCGGATTGATTCCCAATAGTTCCGCGGCTCCCCCTTTGCCATAGAGTTTTCCATCGGTCTTTTTTAACGCCGCCTCAATACTCTCACGCTCCCGTGCGCGCAGTTCCTGAAGCGAAACAAAGCTTTCATGTTCGATTGGCGCGCTGAAGGTTTGGGCTGGCGGGGGTTTGAACCTGCTTGGCGCCTTCCTATCGGAGTCATCCTGTCCGAGGTCAGCGCGGAACGCCCCGTCCCGAGAAACTATACAGGCCCGCTCCACGACATTTTGAAGTTCGCGAATGTTGCCCGGCCAATCATACCCTTGAAGATCATGAACGACCCTTTTTGAAAGCTTTACACTCGGCCGGTTCAGCCTGCCGCAGACTTTATCGATAAAATGCGCCGCAAGCAGGGGAATATCGTCTTGCCTGTCTCGCAAGGAGGGGACTTCAATTGGAAAGACCGACAACCGATAAAATAGGTCTTGTCGAAATCTACCTTCCTGCGTCTCTTTTTTTAGATCTCGGTTTGTTGCGGCGATGATACGAACATCGACAGTCCGTGTGACATCTTCGCCTACCCTCTCGAATTGTCCTTCCTGAAGAACGCGAAGAAGTTTGCTTTGCAACTCCAAAGGGATCTCAGCCAGTTCGTCAAGAAAGAGTGTGCCGCCATGGGCAAGTTGGAAACGGCCGATTCTGTCCTTAACAGCTCCGGTGAATGACCCCCGGACATGCCCAAAAAACTCGCTTTCAAACAGTTCACGTGGAACGGCTGCGCAATTCACTTTAACCATCGGACGGCCGCTCCTGCCGCTTCGCTGGTGAATCCCGCGCGCGACCATTTCCTTTCCGGTTCCCGATTCTCCAAGGATAAGCACACTGGCTTCGGTCGGAGCTACCATCTCGATTTGCGCCACCACATGTTTGAGAGCCTGACTGGTGCCGATCATCTCTCCAAACGAATGTTCGGCCTCGACCTCTTCTCGAAGATATTCATTTTCAAACTCCAGCTGTTCTCGAAGTCGGCTAATTTCCTGAAGTCTCAATTCAAGTTCCCTATTGGCGACATAGAGATTTGCTTCGACCTGAGTTCGAATTTTGACTTCATGTTCAAGTTTGGCATTTATGTCGACAAGTTTCGCCGTGCGGTCTGTGACTCGCTGCTCAAGGGATGTGTTTGCTTCCTCAAGCTCTTTCTGGGCATCGCGAAGCGGCGTGATGTCTCGAGTAGTCGTGAGGACAGATTCAACCGTTCCGTCAGCAGAGAATTCCGGCAGAAGCCGCGCATCAAAAAATCTTAGACCTTTGAGTGTCTGCAATTCTCCCTGAATGAGCAACGGTTGGCCGGAATCAAAGACTTTCTGGATATTGTATTCAATGGCCTGAGCGATTTCGGTCGGATAGCCAAGTTCTTCGTGGGTTTTTCCAATCGCAAATTCAGGAGGAAATCCAGCTAATTCAATTACAGCTTTGTTGACATACACATGCCTGTACTGTCTGTCAAAACGGATAATAATATCAGAGGAGTTTTCCGCAAGGGCGCGATAGCGCTCCTGGCTGTCACGAAGCGCGGCTTCGGCAGACTTTCTCGCTAGACCAGATTCGTCGATTAACTTATCGGTTTGGTGCTGTTTCTCACTTTCACTCACATCACTAATATACTGCTTGAAAGATCATGATTGACATGACAATTTTAGAATATTCCACGATTATTCATGATAAATATACATAATAATGAAATTTCATGATTCATCTCAAGGGCGCTATTCCTTCCGTAAATCATCTAAATGTTTTGCAATCAATGGCTTACGATCAAAAATTATATTCAGTACGACTTGGCATGCGAAATGATATACTCAGCCGAGACAGAAGACGATCCACAGACCTATTAAAATAGACTGTGATGATTGAGAAGGAAACACACACGGTCCCGCGAAACTGAAAGTTCGGGGACAACACAGAAAGGGCTCCCAGAAATGAAGCTCAGAAAAACGCTCTCGCTCACTGTCGCCGGACTCATGGCTATCGCAGGTATAGCTATCGCCGCCGATCACTTCGACTCACCGCTGGCCAATCGTGATGTACGGACAGACGTGACTGATGTCTATGCTTTCCGCAGTCCGACCAATGCCAATAATTTGGTTGTGGCGATGAATGTATCATCGCATGTTCCAGGCGCAGCGCCGGTTCCGCTTTTCTCACAAGCCGCCCGCTACAATATCCATGTCGACAACACTGGCGACTTGTTGGCCGATGCCGTAGTTACGGTTACTTTTACGGGAAATACAACCCAGACATTCAGCGTCGCGGGACTTGGCGCCACGCCAATCACCGGGCAGGTAACCCCTGCGGGTTCTGCTCCGATAATTACGACATCTGGACCCATAAAAATATTTGTTGGCCCCCGCGAAGATCCATTCTTTTTTGACCTCGATGGCTTCAAAGCCTTTGTTGCCGCACCGTATATTCCCGCCGCCGGATACCGCGCTTCGGGCGCAGGCTCGCCGGTCGACTTCTTTGCCGGACGAAATGTTGGTTCGATCGTTATTGAACTCCCCATTGTTGCTCTTACAGGCGCGGCAAACGCCAATACCGGCACAATACGGGCATGGACCAGTATCACCGAACCGCAAACCAACTAAATGATTAACACCGTATCGAAAACATGAATTCGATAATGAAGAAAGAAAGTATAGAAATATGAAATTGAAGATTATTTTACTGACAGCAACCATAGCCATGGCGGGTTTGCCCGGTTGCGATAACGACAACACCACCATGGATCCGGGTGTGACTTACGTTCAAACCGACAGAATGGCCATCCCGGCTATAAATACCGCTCTCATTCCGACGTCTGTTCAGAAAGACGCTTTCAACGTCGCAGCGCCGGTCAATGATGAGGCTAATTTTCGTCCGGTTGCCACCACAACGATAACTAATATCCGCGCCGCGGTTAATGCTGTTTCCGGTTTTCCTGCCGAGGACGCCCCCGGCCTGACGCCAACACAAGTGGCAACCGCTCTGATTCCGGATGTTGTCACAATTAATTTTGCAAACCCGGTTCAGTTTCCCAATGGTCGCCGCTTGACCGATGATGTCATCGATGCTGCAGTGGGTCTTGTTCTTAATCGCGGCAACGCCCTTGGCGGCGCCGGAGTTGGCGATGCCATCAATAGCAACGATGCCACCTTCCTCGGAACATTTCCGTTTCTCGCCCCGGAGAATTAAAATGAAAAGAGCACAACGAATTTTTATGAACCTGCTTGCCGTCGCCGCCCTGTTTACCTCTACCCACGCCGCAGAATCCAATACTGCGGCTGTGGGCAGACTCGATCTGGAGATATCTTTCTTTACTCACAAGCTTGTGACAGATCCGAAGAGCTTTATGATGGCCAAGGAACTCGGGGCGGCTTATAATTCTAAAGCCCGCCTTACTGGTTCACTTGCTGATTATCGTCTCGCCGAAGGGGCCTTTCGGCAATCCCTCAAGATTCAGCCGGAGCATAACAGCGATGCCGTTTTTGGTCTTGCAACCACTTTAAGCTCCCAGCATAAATTTAAGGAAGCCAAAGGTGTCCTCGTGACTGTTCTCAGCGAAGCCGCTGTTAATCCTACCATCACCGCGGTTTTGGGAGACGTTGCATACGAACTTGGCGATTACATGACAGCCGAAGAGAGCTACGCAAAGTTCGCGGTAGAAAAACCCGGCATGGCCGCCTGGAGCCGTCTGGCAAAGGTGCACCTACTTCATGGCCGATGGGACGAAGCCGACGCGCTCTGGAATAAATGCGTCAAACTTCCGGTCGGATCAAATCCCGAGCCATCGGCGTGGGCGTCGGTCATGTACGGTGATCTCTATCTTCGTAAAGGAGAGGTACCCCAAGCTCGCGCACATTTCCTGAAATCGCTTGAAATTCTCCCCGGATATCCAATCGCCCTTGAACACTTAGCTGAGACATACGAAATTGAAGGGGATGATAAGAGTGCGGCCCCTCTTTTGGACTCAGCTTTGTCGCAAATCATCCATCATGACCTTATTTTTCGCCGCGCCGATATCAGCGAGAGAATGGGGGACAAAGTCCATGCCGCTCGGCTTCGAGATAGCGCCCATGCCCTTCTCAGCAGTGAAATTGCTGCTGGCGATGTCGGCCACCGCCGAGTTCTAGCAGAATACTTGCTTAAGTTTTCGGACAGAAAGCACGAAGCTTGGATGCTTGCAAAAGCCGAAGCCGCAGACAGGGGCGACATTGAAACAGATATGTTGATGGCTCGTGCTCTTTTCGTCAATGGCAACATTGGTGAGGCTGTTAAGTATGCCGACCGCGCACTGCGTTTCGGAAGCTACGAACCCCATCTGTACAAATATGCCGTTCAGATTTACGAGAGCGCCAATCTGCCCAGCAAGGCCGATGAGTGCAGGGCGATGCTTGCCAAACTCAATCCAACTCAGTTTGGCGAATCGTTCGCCGCTAAATCCGCTTCCAAATAAGAGACTTAAAAGAAATCACGACAGCAATAGTCGTGTTTAGAGATAATACCCTGCCGCGAGAAGCACACACTCGCGGCAGGTTTTTTATTTATGCCGATGCTTCTGCTAATTTTGTCAAGGATGATTTAAGCCGTTCATGTCGATTGCAGAGAAGCACAAACTCTCTTTCGGATAATCCGCCTTTGGCCCGAATAATTTTGGCCAGAAGCTTTTTATCTGCAGGACTCCAGTTGCCAAGTTCTGGAATCGAAGAGATAAGCGGCGCAATTCGTTCGAACCCAACTTTTTCATCTGCGCTCCAGCGCGATATATTTCGTAAAGCAAGCAGTTGGGCGAGTATTTTTACGGACTCAGAAATCATTCGTTGTCGATTCCCCTCGTAATGTTCTGAAATGTGGCGAGTGACGGCTTTGCCGAGGTTTGACACAAGAAGTTCTTGGTACGATGACATCTGCTGGGGATCGATCGAAAAAAACATGTCGCTGATAGCGAGTCTCTTCAGCATTCGGATCGGTGAACGGTAGCCTTTTCCTTCTATAATCCTCTTATATTCTTTCTCTGCCAAAAGTCTAACATTTGGCTGAACTGATCGGAATCCAAGTTTGTAATAAAACCAGAAAGAACCTGATTCGAGCGCCTCATCGTTATTGTCGCCAATCTGATAGCTTCGCACGAAAAGCGTTTGTGCGCCAAAATGATGATGAAAGAGCCGAAAAAACTGCTCGATTATAAATGCCGATTCGCCACTCCGGAATGCCGGAAAGACATTGATAGCTATCTCTGCGCGATCAAAAAGCGTTGCGCACACGCCGTAACCGATGGGAATATTATTGCGAATGAGCATTGCCCCAAAGTTGCTTTCGAGGGGCAGGCGAATACCCGGATTGCTTCCATATATCACAATTCGCAAACCCCGCCCCGGATCGTTTATGTAGACTTCGTTGGGATTCGCGCCGGTCAATGAAAAGAGCTCCCGGATTCGAACACCAAGCGCCTCTTTGATGTCGTCAACATATTGCTGACCGACTTTGGCTGAAACCAATGTGAGATCTGTCGGCGCTTTATCAAGTTCTGCTCGTAAATCTGCAGACCGTCCCTTCAGTCCCTCTTTCTGATAGTGCGTCCCCGGCCCTGCAACGCGTTTCAATGTTCGCGAAGCGGGAGAATTGGTCAATGTCCATAGGATTCCCAAATCAAGCTGGTCAAACAAATAGCGTTGCATCTCACGGCTCAGCTTGGAATTTTCAAATAATAGAAGAAGCGCACCCAGCTCATTCTGGCTCGTCTTGCCTTGCGCTGATTGAAGCCACTTTCGCGTATCAAGCTCCTTGTCATTGTCGAATGTGTCGAGTTCCGGCCAAGCTACTAACTGAGGTAGCACAGTCACCAATGGGTCAGCCCCTTCCTTGTCATACCGTTTCCAGTCTATTGTCAACGCTTCTCCATATCGACGGCACAGAAAACGTGTCAACTCATAGCTGAACAGACCTTCGACTGTTGTGCCCTCAATCCCCGAATCGACAAGCTTTTTCGCCTTGCGGTCGCGGGTTGCCGCTTGATACAGCTCTACGCGCGCACCGAAATGCTTGAGTTGCTTCTCACTTTCTTTTAAAAGAGTTGAATTACCAGCGTAGACCCTGAGGAAGCAGAGCAAGTCATGGTAATGCTGAATTTCTTCAGGGTCGGTAATAGTTGAAGCCCTAAGCCGTTTCAGCAACTCTAACTTCTGTTTGTCCGTGCCCTTAGTAAAGAGAGTTTTTATGGCATCCAGTGCGGCAAGAGAAACGGACACCGATTTGCTTTCCTTTGTTCTTTTATCTGCCATAGATTTTGCTGGTCTTTTATTTATTGGAGGAAATATTGCCTAAAATAATTCGGCGCTGACAATTTACATCTCGCCAAGATACGCTTTGCGAACAGCTTCGTTCTGCTCTATCTCAGCGGCGGGGCCATGGAGGGTTATCTCTCCGGTCTCCATTACATAACCATAATTGGCGACTTTAAGGGCCAGGTGGGCGTTTTGCTCAACCAATAAAATCGTCATGCCGAGCTCTTTGTTTATTTCGACGATCTTCTCAAAAATTAATTTCACCAGCAGTGGCGCAATCCCAAGCGAGGGTTCATCCAGCAGAAGCATTTTGGGACGCGCCATTAGAGCGCGGCCAATGGCAAGCATTTGCTGTTCACCACCTGAAAGGGTGCCTCCAGCCTGCTTGAGACGTTCGCTCAATCGAGGGAAAATAGTAAAGACATAATCCAAATCTTTTTTGATTTCGACTTTATCACGGCGAAGGTATGCGCCCATATTGAGATTTTCTTTGACTGTTAAATTGGCAAAGATCATGCGTCCTTCGGGCGAATGCGAAATCCCCGCGGCGACTATTTCATGGGGCGGTCTGTTTCCAATTTCTTTCTCAGTAAAAGTAATCGACCCGCTCTTAGTTTTTACAAGCCCGGAAATTGCGCGTAGGGTGGTGGTCTTTCCTGCGCCGTTGGCTCCGATGAGGGTGACAATCTGGCCTTTGGAAACAGCAAGCGAGACCCCGCGCAACGCCGATATAGCGCCGTAGCAGACTTCGAGGTTGCTAAGTACAAGCATTCTAAAACGCCTCAGACTGTTTCGCCAAGGTAGGCCTCGATTACTTTTGGGTCTCGTTGTATCTGCGCCGGAGTGCCTTCAGCTATTTTCGCCCCATAATCCAACACGGTAATCCGCTCACAAATACCCATGACAACTTTCATATCATGCTCGATTAGAAGAATAGCGACTTTGAATTTCTCTTTGACTTCTTTTATGAGGGACATCAGCGCGACCTTCTCGGAGGGATTCATTCCCGCCGCGGGTTCATCGAGCAAAAGAAGGCGCGGTTTGGTCGCGAGCGCGCGTACAATCTCAAGCCGCCGCTGGTCCCCGTAAGGCAGCGAGACCGCGAGTTCTTCAGAGAGGTGGACAAGATTAAAAATATCCAAAGTCTCCATGATCGTCTGCCGCACCCGTTTTTCTTCCGAAGCAAAGAGGCCGACATGGAGCGCAGCCCGTCCAAAGCCATATTCCAAACTCTTGATAAGCGCCATCTGGACGCTTTGGTAGACTGTCAGTGAGGAACAGAGGCGGATATTTTGAAAGGTGCGTGCGATACCTTTACGGCAAATCCGATGCGGTTTTTCACCGACAATAGAAGAGCCGTCAAGGACAATTTCGCCGCTTGTCGGACGATAGACACCGGTTATCATGTTAAAAACAGTCGTTTTGCCGGCGCCGTTTGGGCCGATAAGGCCGACAAGACCATCGGACGGTATCGCCAACTCGAGGCTTGATACGGCCGTCAGTCCGCCGAAACGCATCGAACAGTTTGAAATGGTAAGTATGTCGGATTTCATTTCAGGACTTTGCTCGCTGAGCTTCAGCGCGAAGTTTGCGCTTTTCTATTAACGCTGTTAGCCACTTTATTTCGCCGAAAAGCCCCTGCGGGCGAAGTATCATCAGAAAAACCAGAGCAAGCGAATAAATAACCATGCGGTATTCCGCAATGGGTCTGAGCGCTTCAGGCAATACTGTGAGAATAATCGCAGAGATCATAACCCCGATATTATGTCCCATCCCGCCGACAATCACCATGACTACAATCTCGATCGATTTCACAAAACTAAACTGTGATGGATTTATATATGTCACAAAATGCGCGTACAGTCCGCCGGCAACCCCGGCAAAGAAAGCGCCAGTCACGAAGGCGATTACTTTGTAGCGCGTGGTATTTATGCCCATCGCTTCGGCGGCTATTTCATCGTCGCGCACCGCAAGAAAACCTTTGCCGTAGGTTGAGTGGATGAGATTTGAAATCACAAAGATGACTACAGCCACCACAGCGAAGACCCAAAAGAAACTTGTCAGTTTCGCAATCCCCGTAAAACCCCGCGCTCCACCGAGAAAATCAATGTTTTGAATGACTACCCGAATGATCTCGCCAAACCCGAGTGTGACAATCGCCAAATAGTCGCCCCGCAGTCGAAGACTCGGAATCCCCACAAGCAGGCCAAAAAACGCGGCCGTCAATCCTCCGCATGCAAGGGCGATCGGAAAAATAAACATCGCTGACGTGTCGCCTCCTGCCGCTGCTCCCATCTGCGAAGTCACTACCGCCGTTGTATAGGCGCCGATTGCCATGAATCCCGCATGTCCCAATGAAAATTGCCCGGTAAAGCCATTGACCAGATTCAGCGAAACGGCCAGGATGATATTGACACCCGCATATATAATTATCTGGAAATAATAACCATTAAAAGATGATTCAAATTGTGACAGAATCAGCGCCAGGAGAAGGGTAATCCCGAGGATGATCGCCGAGCTTTTCCCTTTTGACATCAGACTTTCTCCGACTCGTTCCGACCAAGGAGACCGGCTGGTTTGAAAAGAAGGATGAGGATGAGAATGCCGAATGCAATGGCATCACGGTAGGTTGAAGAAATGTACCCGGTGACCATCGTTTCGGTCAGACCGATAATAAGTCCGCCCAAAGCCGCGCCGACCAGATTGCCGATGCCGCCCAGTACCGCGGCAACAAAGGCTTTAAGCCCCGGGAATATTCCCATAAGCGGATTGATACTTGGGTAAACCGAAGCGTACAAAATGGCCGCCGCCGCGGCAAGCGATGACCCGAGGATAAAAGTAAAGGTGACAACCCGATTGATATTTATTCCCATCAGCCGCGCGGCTTGAAGGTTATACGACAACGCCCGCATCGCTGTTCCGATGCGGGTACGCAAGACAATGAAGCGAAGCAGAAGCATCAATCCAATGGCGGTGCCGATGACAACAATGGGGGTGCTGCCGATAACGATATTGTTTGAATCAATGAGCGTGGTCTTGGGAATAAGATCTGGAAAAGGTTTTGGGTCAGGGCCAAATACAAGCTGGCCGCCGTATTCCAGAAAAAATGAAACACCAATCGCTGTGATGAGAACGGTTATCGTGGGCCGGCCTCGAAGGGGTTTGTAGGCAAGCTTTTCAATGATGACACCGAGAAGCGAGCAGATTATCATTGCCGCAACCAATGTCAGCGGTCCCGCAAAGAGGAGATTTCCACCACAGATCTCGACAATATGCGGCCCGAGATAGTATCCGGTGAAAGCCCCAATCATGAAAATATCGCTGTGCGCAAAATTGATAAAGCGCAGGATGCCATAGACCATGGTGTACCCAAGGGCTATCAGAGCATAAATGCTGCCGAGCGAGATGCCATTGACTATCTGTTGCAGCAGTTCACTCATGAAGACCTATGAAGTAATATGGCCGAAAGTTAAATCTGGGATACATCAGAGTATAGATCCTGCTGGCGGTGTCAACTGGTTAGGACGCAAAAGAACCGGCGGCCTCGAAGCCGCCGGTTCCGTATAGTCTTTCTCCGGCCAAAAACATGACCGTATTATTTCAGTTTCAAGCGCCAATGATTTTGTAAAGGCTTACGGTTGTACCGATTCGTAGAAACGAAGCTGGCCATCGTTTATCGCGATAATCACCAGTGATTTCTTGGCGTTTCTATCGCTGTCGATAGTCGTGCGGCCAGCAACTCCGGGGTAATCGGTGGTTGTTGCCAAAGCATCGCGAATTTTGGTGCTTTCATCACTGCCCGCCCGCTTAATCGCATCGAAAAGTATATTTGCGGCATCGTATCCAAGCACCGCCATTGCATCGGGAGTTTCATTTTGATACCGGCCTCTGAATTTGGCGACAAACTCCTGAACAACTTTGCTGGTGTCATCCTGGGCATAATGATTGCCGAAATAGGTGTTGTTCATGGCCTCGCCGCCGATCTCAACCAGCTCATTGGAATCCCATCCATCGCCGCCGAGGAAGGGCATCGTCATGTTCAACCCGCGAGCTTGTTTGACTATCAAAGCCGCCTCCTGGTAGTAGCCGGGCACAAAAATAAGATCAGGCGTCGAGCTCTTGAGCGATGTCAATTGCGCATTGAAATCAGCGTCACCCTCACTGTATGCCTGGGTAGCAATAATTGTCCCGCCGAGTTCTTTAAATTTGTCGGCGAAGAATTGGGCAAGCCCGATGCTGTAATCATTTTTCACATCTTCGAGAATCGCCACTTTTCCTGCGTTCAGTGAATTATAGGCAAACTTGGCAAGGACCTCTCCCTGAAAGGAGTCGATATAGCAGACACGGAAAATATAATCCCCTTTTTTGGTGACTTCGGGATTGGTCGAACCGGGGGTAATCATCGGTATTTTATTCGCCTGTGCGATTGGTGCGGCGGCCAGAGTCCGCGATGAGGCAATCTCACCAATTAACGCCTTTACATGGTCGCGGGTGATAAGTTTGGTTGTAGCAAGCGCGGCTTCTTCGGGTTTCGACTGAGTGTCTTCAGTTAGGAGTCGAATCTTTTTGCCCAGCACACCGCCAGCCTGATTTACTTCATCGACAGCAATTTCAACCCCTTTTTGAGTGGACAGCCCAAATGTGGCCGTTGTTCCCGTTAAAGAGAGATAAGCGCCGATCAGGATTTCATCCTGCGCGGTCGTCTGGCCCTCGGTCTGAGCGTCGGATTTGTCATCCTTGTTGCATCCGGCAAGAGCCAGTCCTAAAATTACCAATGAGACAGTTAAAAAACGTACGTTCATGAATCCATTCCCGATCGTTAACGGTTAATCTGTAAAACGTGAAGATAGCTATCACTTTTGCCCTCTGTCAAGAAGGCATTTCTTCTCCTTTGACAAGTATCTCCCTCCTCTGGTATACTGAGCCCTTAAATATGAAGGCTCCCTTGTTTCTGGATATGATATGGCCAAAGAACGAATCCTTGTCATAGAAGACGAAGCTGACATTCGTGAGCTTATCAGGTTTAATCTTGAACGCGAAGGCTATGCAGTGTCTGTCGCACCCTCTGGCGAAGCGGGACTTGAGGCCGCCCGAGCCAACCCGCCTCAAATTATCCTGCTTGATCTTATGCTTCCTGGAATCGATGGTCTGGAAGTCTGCAAAATCCTTAAAAATGACCAAACAACAAAACAGGCCGCAATTGTGATGCTTTCAGCCAAAGGGGAGGAGGCCGATATCGTCTCCGGTCTGGAATTGGGGGCCGATGACTATATCACCAAACCATTCAGCCCCAGGGTCGTCCTCGCCCGCCTGAAAGCAGTGCTCAGACGAAAATCAACCGTTCTGGCTGGTATCGATGACATTCTTACATTTGACGATCTGACCATTGCACCGGGGCGGCGCGAGGTCATCGCAAATGCCGAACTTGTAAGCCTTACAAACACTGAATTCAGGCTTCTCCATGCGCTGGCTACCCGCCCCGGGTGGGTCTTCACCCGCTACCAGATTGTCAACGCCGTGCGGGGATCCGATGTTATTGTAACCGACCGCTCGGTCGATGTTCAAATTGTCGGGCTGAGAAAGAAGCTCGGTAAATCCGGAAAGCATATCGAAACTGTTCGCGGCGTCGGATACCGTTTTAGGGAATAGCCTATGTCTCGTCGCCGTTTTTTTTGGCAGCTTTATCCCTCGTACCTCGTAATCACCCTCGTATGTCTAATTATAATAGGGCTCTATGCTATTGGATCGCTCCGGACTTTTTATATCGAGCAAACGACTGAAGGGCTTGAAAGACAAGCGATGCTCGCCCGCCAGCAGTTGAATGACCATTTCGGCCTTGAAGATAGCGCCTATGTGGATAGCGTGTGCAAGGCGATTGGAGAAATATCACAGTCACGTCTGACGGTCATTCTTTCTGATGGAGTGGTCATCGGGGATTCCCATGAGAACCCCGCCGCAATGGATAATCACGCGACCCGCCCTGAGGTAATTCAAGCCCTCACGGGCAAAGTCGGCACAATCCGGCGGCATAGCGTGACAGTCGGCAAGCCTCTGCTGTATGTGGCCATTCCGGTAAAAAACAGTGACGGCAAGGTCATTGCAGTTGTGCGAAGCGCCATCCCGACCACAGCCATTGATAAGACATTGAGGGAAATGTATATCCAGCTTGGCTTTGGATGTATTTTGCTGGCGCTTATTGTCGGGGCGGCAAGTCTCTATGTCGCGCGTCGAATTAGCCGTCCGATTGAACTTATCAAACGCGGCGCAGAGAGGTTTTCAAGCGGCGAACTGAACCTTCGCCTTCCTGTTCCAGACTCCGAGGAAATCGGCGGGCTGGCCGAAGTTCTCAATACGATGTCATCGCAATTGAATGAACGAATGGGCGTGATGACACAGCAGAGAAATGAACAGGATGCCATCCTTTCAAGCATGGTCGAAGGGGTGCTCGCCATTGACAGCGATGACCGGCTTATCAATCTCAATCGAACCGCCGGACAACTTATTGGCGTTGACCCAGCCAATGCGCTCGGGCGAAGTATACAGGAAATAATCAGAAACAGCCAGTTGCTGAATTTAGTGTCTCGCGCACGAGGGGGGACTCTTCCAGTTGAAGACGAGATCGCTATCAGCGATGGATTTCGACCCGAGCGAATACTCCAGGCGCATGGCACAATACTTCGGAATGCTCAGGGCCGGGGTATCGGTGTGCTTATTGTGCTCAACGATGTCACGCGTATTAGGAAACTGGAAAATGTACGGCGCGAGTTTGTGGCCAATGTCTCGCATGAACTCCGTACTCCATTAACATCGATTAAAGGCTATGTTGAGACGATGATAGACGGAGAACTCGAAAATCATGCTGAGCAGCAGCGCTTTCTCGATATCATTCTGCGTCAGGTCGACAGACTAAATGCCATCATCGAAGACTTGCTGAGTTTATCTCGAATTGAGCAATTGACAGAAAAATCAGGTATCCAGCTTGAATCGAATAAAATACTCGAAATTATTAGTCAGGCGGTAGATCAGACCACAGAGTCTGCCGACACGAAAAATATTTCTGTTAAAGTCTCATGCGACCCGACTTTAAAAGGAAAGGTCAATCCCTCACTGCTGGAACAGGCCATTGTCAATCTGATGGATAACGCGATCAAATTCTGCAATGAAGGAAGCACGGTCAACATTGATTCAGTACAAAACGATAATACTATTTTGATTACCGTCTCAGATAACGGTCCCGGGATCTCCGCTGAGCACCTGCCTCGAATCTTCGAGCGCTTTTATCGGGTCGATAAGGGTCGTGGACGCGAGAGCGGCGGGACAGGTTTAGGACTCGCTATTGTGAAGCATATCGCACTCGCGCATGGCGGCACGGTCGAGGTGGAAAGCCAAATTGGCGTGGGCAGCAGCTTCATAATAAAACTGCCCAAAGTTGCCGACGATTTTAATTAACCGACTGTCATTCAATAAGATGCTAAAGATGAGAGTCAAGCACAGAATAGAAAAACAGTGCTATTCTTTCCGAGCTTTATTGCAATTCCCTAACGAGATTCTAACATTAGAACCATTACTTGTACACAGGAGTATGGGATTAATGAATAGTCATTTAGGCCGCTGTGCGGCAATAATATCAGGAGCAGAATAATGAAAAGAACTCTCGCCTTTGTTTCTATCTTTTTCATAGCCGCACTGTTCGGCTGTGCCAAATCAAAACAAACAGTCACAGTGAAGGGATCCGACACGCTGGTTCGTCTCGGCCAACGCTGGGCTGAAGAGTATATGAAGAAAAACCGGGACGCAGTAATTCAGGTCGCAGGCGGCGGCACCGGAACCGGATTTGCCGCGCTCCTCAACGGTACGACTGATATCTGTCAGGCATCACGCGACATAAAATCCCAGGAAACCGCACAGGCTACCGCTAAAAACATCAATCCCTATCGAGTGGCTGTAGCGCTCGACGGCATTGCTGTATTTGTCCATGAAAGCAATCCCATTTCCACTTTCAGTCTGCCTCAGTTGAAGTCTATATACACAGGGCAAATAACAAACTGGAAAGCTTTAGGCGGCCCGGACGCCACCATTATCGTCTATGGACGAGAAAATAACTCCGGCACATATTCATTTTTTAAAGAGCATGTATTAGACGAGGAAGATTTTGCCGAGCAGACACAGACGTTGCCTGGGACATCGGCCGTTGTCAATGCCGTTGCCCACGACGTCAATGGCATCGGTTATGGCGGCATCGCATGGGCGACAGGCGTCAAACATGCCATGGTAAGGTATTCTGATTCAAGTGAAGCAATCAGTCCCAACCCGGAAACAATTTCAGCGGGGGTTTATCCCATTTCACGCGAACTCTATTGGTTTTTCGACGGCACACCCACAGGTTTGATCAAGGACTTTGCGAACTTTGCCCTATCTCCGGAGGGGCAGAAAATTGCTCTTGAGACGGAGTACGTTCCGTTGAAAGAGGACGATGCGTTGAATAATGTGATTCAATAGCGACACGCGCATTGAATCGAACAGGTGAGGGACACAAAGCAATTCATGGAACCATTACGATTTAAACCCAAGTCGAAAATACGCGAATTCATCGGCGAAAAGATTATTTCACTCTCCGCTTTTTCAGCCCTTGGGGCGATCCTGCTCATCTTCGTTTTTATTTTCAAGGAATCAATCCCGATTTTTATCGATGAGATCACACAGGAAGAAGCCTCCATTGATAAACTGCTTTTCAAACAAGAATTTGTCAAAGGCCAGGAGGCAAAATGGTCGTGGCAACCAAATTCAGATCATCCCAAATATTCGCTTCTTCCACTTTTTCTCGGAACAATTAAGGCCGCCTTCATCGCCATGCTCTTTGCAGTTCCATTCGCTGTTGGAGCGGCGATATATTCATCGGAATTTGCATCGAAACGGATGCGGGAGATAATCAAACCGGTCGTGGAGATTCTCGCGGGCATCCCATCGGTTGTGCTTGGATTTTTTGCCCTGCTCATTATGGCCTCCGCCCTGCAAACACTTTTCGGATTCACGTATCGATTGAACGCCGTCAATGCCGGTATCGCCCTCGGTGTTGCCGTCATTCCCATAATTTTTACGGTAGCCGAGGATGCCATGACGGCGGTTCCTCGCTCGCTTCGTGAGGCCGCCCTGGCGCTGGGAGCAAATCCATGGCAGGTCTCATTTACTATGGTATTGCCTGCGGCTCTGCCCGGAATTGCGGCAGGGATAGTACTCGGATTTGGCCGCGCAGTGGGTGAGACGATGATTGTGCTTATGGCCTCAGGCAACGCCGCAATTATGTCGGCGAGTCTTACCGATTCAATACGCACGATGTCGGTAACCATTGCCTCAGAACTTGGCGAAGTGGTTTTCGGCAGTCCGCACTACAATGTGCTTTTTCTAATTGGAACGCTCTTATTTATCTTCACTTTCATAATAAATCTTAGCGGTGAGGTCGTTTTGGCGAAGCTAAAAGATCGCCTTCAGGGAAAGATGGCATGATCGCAGAGGATGCCAGCAAAACAGATATGCACAACGTTGTTTCGAGACCGACTATGACTGCAGATTCAGAAAAGAGATATGTAAGGAAAATCAAGGACAGCGGCGTCCTTCCACGCGGTCTCACCTTTACCGCGGTTGTTTTAATTGTTCTCATGCTCTTTACTATTCTCGGAGTCATATTTTTTGGCGGGGTTTCCACAGTTAGCATCGATTTTCTCACCAGTCCACCCGAGAACGGAATGGAGGAAGGCGGCATTTTCCCGGCCATATTTGGCACAGTCGCGCTGGTTATCCTCATGGTTCTTGCTGTGGTTCCGATCGGGGTGCTGACGGCTGTTTACCTTCAGGAGTTTACGAGTTCGACATCGGTATGGACGCGAATTATCCGCCTGTCAATTAATAACCTTGCAGGTGTACCCTCAATAGTTTTCGGTCTCTTCGGCCTCGGCTTCTTTATCAGTTTTGTTGGCGGAGGATTGGACTCCCTGTTTTATAACTCAAGTCAGCCAGTATGGGGTCAGCCAGCGATTATTTGGGCGGCCTTGACTCTATCGCTTTTGACCTTGCCGGTTGTGATTGTCGCAACCGAGGAGGCGCTTCGCACGATACCACGGGAACTGAAAGAAGCCAGTTACGCGCTCGGCGCAACCAGACTCCAGACTATTATTCGCGTGATAATTCCGCAAGCCATGCCCGGGATATTGACCGGGGCAATCCTGGCCGTGAGCCGCGGCGCGGGAGAAGTGGCCCCAATAATGTTCACTGGCGCGGCCTACTATCTTCCTTATCTGCCCACAAGCCTAAACGATCAGTTCATGGAGATGGGTTACCATATCTTTGTCATGGCCACCCAATCACCCAATGTCGAAAAAACCAAACCGATTCTGTTCGGCACTGTTCTTGTCTTGCTGGTTCTGACTTTCCTGCTTAACTTCACTGCTGTGTTTATCAGGTCACGAATGCGACGCCGCCGGGCCAGCAATTAAAAAAGTGTCTATTTCACGCCAGAGATATTATGCCCGCTAACGCAACGACCACTACAACAAGACCGATAAAGCTCTCCGCGCTGAAACTGAACTTTTTCTATGGCAGCCATCAGGCTTTGATCGATGTCTCGCTTGATATCCGCATTAACCGCGTCACCGCCCTGATCGGGCCGTCGGGCTGTGGCAAGTCGACTTTTCTCCGCACATTTAACAGAATGAACGAAACCATTCCCGGAACACGATTGACCGGCACGGTACTGCTCGATGGTATCGACATTTATCGAAGTTACAAGGATGTCTCCAGTGTTCGCACCCGGGTGGGGATGGTTTTTCAGAAATCAAATCCGTTTCCCAAATCCATTTTTGAGAATGTCGCCTATGGCCTAAGGGTGAACGGCATAGATGATAAATATGAAATAACGGAAGCTGTTGAGCAGACGCTGAAGAAAGCATTCCTCTGGGATGAGGTCAAAGACAAGCTTGCTCAAAGCGCCTATATGCTCTCCGGAGGGCAGCAGCAGAGACTCTGTATCGCCCGAGCGCTTGCTATCAGACCTGAGGTTATTCTCATGGATGAGCCGGCTTCGGCTCTGGATCCGATTTCAACGTCAAAAATTGAAGACTTGATTGCGGAACTGAGGAATAATTATACTATAGTTATTGTGACCCATAACATGCAGCAGGCCGCGCGTGTCTCCGATACGACCGCCTTCTTTTACGAAGGCAAAATGATCGAGAGCGGGCCGACGAAGCAGATATTTACGAAGCCGATAGAAAAAAGAACGGAGGATTACATCACCGGCCGATTTGGATGAAATTGCCGTTGACCTCATTATGACTATGTACTTTCAGCGAGAAATTGAGCTCCTCAAAAAGAAGATTCTCACACTCGGCGCGCTTGTCGAGGAGAACCTTCGACGCGCGGTCAAATCGATTCAAACACGGGACACCGTCCTTGCCCAACAGGCTATTGAGAACGATACCGCTATCGATGATATGGAAGTGGAAGTTGAAGAAGATTGTCTGAAAATCCTGGCTCTCCACCAGCCTGTGGCGATAGACCTTCGCTTTATCATTGCCGTCCTGAAAATTAACAGCGATTTGGAGCGCATCGGCGATTTGGCGGTGAATTTAGCCGAACGCTCGGTTTTTCTTTCCACTCGAGAACCGCTCAAGCTCCCCTTTGATCTGAGCCGGATGGCCGAGCTTGCCCAGTCGATGCTTCGTAACAGTCTCGATGCCCTCGTCAATCTTGACCGGCATTTAGCTCAAGAAGTCTGCAAAACTGATGATGAAATCGATGCAATGCACCGGCTTTCGTACGGACTCATAGAGGAAGCAATAAAAACAAACCCCAAACAAATGGATTTGTTGATTAGCTCTTTGGCCCTATCCAGAAACCTCGAACGGGTGGCTGACCATACGACAAATATCGCCGAAGATGTTCTCTATATGATACAAGGGGAAATTGTGCGGCATCGGCTCGGGTAAAGCAGCTCAGGCCCGCTTCTTGTTGTCACGCAGTTTGTTATCGACAGAGTCCAAGCGGCTGATTGCTTATGAATAAGAAATCGATAAGTGCAGTCAGATCGGAGATATCGACAGATCCACTTCCATCGTCCATAATATCGGCCTCGTCTGTGCACACTGGCGGCACAAGAGTGATAAAAAGATAATCGATAAGCAGACTTAAATCGCCAATGTCGACCTGATCAAATGCGTCTCCATCGACATTGCCGACCGAATTAGCGCAGCAGCGCCCGAGGCGGCGGTGGAAGTTGAGTCCGCCATCTTCTTCTCCGGTAATTATATCGTCGTCCCCATCCCGGTCCAAATCGACAAAGAGCGCAGTCAGCCGTGTGCCATCATCAGAACCGGCCACTGTGTCTGGCTGGAAGACGAGCGTCATTGAATCAGGGAATTGACCGACAGGCGATGAATTCTTAAACCACTGCAAACCGGAAATTCGCGCGCCGAGGACCAAATCCATTTTGCCGTCTTGGTCGTAATCATACGGCTGAGGAAGGGTCAGTTCGCGCAAAGTCCGTTTAATTAAACCTTTAGTGACAAGTGTGAATGTTGGATTTGACCGAGATCCGGTATTCTGGTAAAGCAGGACATTAGCAAATCCGTTAAAGTCCCATTCACCGATAACCAAATCGAGCAGATTATCATTATTCAAATCAACCGCCCGCACACTTGCGACCTGGTCAACTTTGATCCCAGAAAGCTGAGCGGTGACAAGGGACGCTGTGAAACTCTGCTTTGTGCCTACATTCCGCCAAAACTGGATTTTACCCTCGAGATTGCCAATCAGCAAGTCAAGGTCTTCGTCGCCATCGATATCGACAAGCTCAGGAGCGAGATTAAATCCGGCGTTGATTCCTTGAAATTGGTTGGATCTTAGCTCAAAAATCGGCGCAAATACGGAACCAGTATTCTCAAAGTAATTCAATTGACCCTGAAGCCCCCCGATGAGAAGGTCCATATCGCCATCGTTATCCAAATCCTCCATTGCCGGCATGGCGTCGCTTCCCAAATCAATCGTAGACAGGAAATTTGTACTCTCAAGCATCAATACCGGAAGGATCGGACTGCCCGAATTTCGAAAAAACAGAAGGTTGTCGATATCTGAGCCATTGGCCGCCCCAACCAGAATATCCAGATCATTGTCGTTATCGAAATCAGCAAACGCAGAGTGGTTATGACCGACAGTCGAGGTCGGAAGCAATGTCTCTGTCAGCAGGCGAAGCTCAGATAAACTTGGCGAGCCATGGTTGATGAACTCATACAAACTGCCGTTGTTGATATCTCCCCAAAAGAGATCCTCGTCGTCGTCTGAATCCAAATCAGCGAAGTTAATTGTGCTGAATCCATGCAGTGCCTCAGCCGGGGAGCGTGAGCCGCCCGCGCCCGGAAAGGCATACACACTGTCATAGTTGTCGGTGATAAATACGAAGCTTGGGAAAAATTTGTCCCCATCGTTGCGATAAAATTCGAGATTTCCGCCAATGTCCCCAAAGAAAAAATCAATATCGTCATCGCCGTCCAAATCGGCGAAGGCAGGTGTGTTATTTGAGCCGGTTACAAAATCCCCAAATGTCGAATCTTTGAGCATAAATATCAGCGAGTCTCCCACTGACTCATTGCGGTAAAAGATGGCTGTCCCGAAACGGGAGTCGCAGAACAGATCCAAGTCAGTGTCGCCGTCGATATCACAAAAGCGATGCCAACTGCCTATATCTATCCCGGCAAAGCGCTGGCTCACGACGATAAAATTTGGATCCGTCAGAGTCCCTTGATTTTTGAACCACGCAAGCTTCCCCTGAGCGTCGCCATAAAAAAGATCGAACAAGCCATCGTTATCAAAATCTATCAGTGTCGGTTTCGGATTATTTATCCCTCCCAGAAAGGGATAAAGCACGGGTTGCCCAGAAACAACCATGGGAAATGGATCGACCTCACGGCGGTATTCTGCGGCGCTCGCCGAAAGCGAAGCGAAAAAGAAAAGGGTAAGAGTTAGAAAAGTATATTTCATTTGTGTAGCGGTTTGCATTCGGTCTGTAGTGATAATCTACTATGCTTTATCGGAATGTCAATTCACCTTCTCCATACCCGCCGACGCGAAAAGTAGAAATCGACTTTTGGCAATCCTGTCTATGAGCTATCCCTATGTGTATAACGGTCTAAGCATGGGTTGGTGTTCCCTCGTCAGTATGAGAAGAATCTTGCTAATCGTTCTACAATAGAGTTGATTTATACCCGCAACATGAGGATGAGTCGGATATGAATGCAAGTATATACGGGAAGCGCGGCGTCTCTATCATTACCGTCACGTCACTTGTTGTCGTTTTGTTGTCAAGCTGTGGCTCAGGCGACGAAAAGACGGTGAATGGAAACAACAATCCACCTAAACCCCTTGTAGATGTCGAGGTCGCCTTTCCCGCCCTTACCTTTGAGCTTCCAGTAGATTTACAACATACGCCAGACACAACAAATAGGCTTTTCGTTGTTGAGCAGGCAGGCAAGATACGTGTTTTTGCCAATGACTCTTTGACTGACACTGCATCTCTTTTTCTGGATATCACCGACCGGGTCAAAAAAATCGGCTGGGAGGAAGGACTATTGGGGCTCGCCTTCGATCCTGATTTTCAGACCAATGGATATTTTTATGTCAATTATACTGCCGCAAATCCGGACCGAACTGTTATAAGTCGATTTCTGGTAAGCCCAAGCCAGAGTAACCAAGCCAACAATGGGACTGAAACCATCATCCTTACCTTTGAACAGCCCTTTGAAAATCACAACGGCGGAGGACTTGCCTTTGGCCCCGACGGATTTCTCTATATTGGCACCGGCGATGGCGGCTCTAAAGGCGATCCGAACAATAACGGCCAAAACCGAAAAGCATTGCTTGGAAAGTTCCTGCGCATTAATGTCAACGCAACATCTCCGGGGAAAAACTACAGCATACCTGTTGACAATCCATTCGTCGGCAATGACTCAGGCTGGCGCGAAGAGATTTTTGCGTATGGCATGCGCAATCCGTGGCGCTTCAGTTTCGATAGCAGTGGCAATCTCTGGGCTGGCGATGTCGGACAGGGGAAATATGAAGAAATTGATATTATCAAGAATGGCGGCAACTACGGCTGGAGAATTATGGAAGGGATGCATTGCTATAATCCATCGTCGGGATGCAACCAAAGCGGTCTCATGCTTCCGGTGATAGAATATCCCCAGCCAATTGGAGCATCGGTGACCGGCGGGTATGTCTATGGGGGCGCGCGTGTGCCCGGACTTCAGGGGAAATATATCTATGCTGATTTCATGACCGGTAGAATATGGTCAGCCGACACTGATGGAACTACCGCGTCAAATATACGCGAGTTGATAAAAACCGACTTGGGGATTTCTTCGTTTGGGACAGACATAAACAATGAATTGTACATGACCGCCTTCGATGGGAAAATTCATCGTTTTAAACAGATCGGCGTGGTAGAGTGAGGGGATAGTATCGTCTTGACAGAAACAGGTAGTGGGTCAGTTTGAAATTATCGATTGATTGACCGTTGACAATTCTCGTTTTATGTGTACAATTCTGGTATGCAAAAGCGGTTAAGCAAAAAGAAGAAGCTCGATCTGAACGAACTGGCTTCCTCTATCACAGAGCAAGCCACTTCAGACCAGCCCGAAGAAGTTGAACCAGTCGATCCCGATAAGAATCCGGCGGCTGTTGCTTTGGGAAGGCTCGGCGGTCTAAAGGGTGGCAAGGTCAGAGCTAAGAACATGACTAAAGAGCAAAGAAGCCAAGCCGCACGCAAAGCCGCACAAGCAAGATGGAAAAAAAGGTAGTGGGTCAGTTTGAAATTGGGGGGATCATTTGGCCTTTATCAAACGATGAGATTTTGGGTGACGCTTTAATGAGCCGACAAATGGCAGCCATTCTATCGTCACCAATATTGCAGAGAAAGTCCAATTTTCTATCTTTTGGCGGGCTTACGTAACGGCTTTCGAACTTTTGGAAATTACACTTCTTGTGGTCATTGATGTTTATTGCTGTCTCGACTGTGAAATTGCTTACGGAACCAAGAGGGAATATATACAGAGCATTCCTATATAGTACGTTTGCTTGCAACCTCGTTACTTTCGAGGTTGGCAGGTAATAGTAACATTGTGCATCCTCTTTGCGCCCCCTCATTACCAGTAGGAACTTGTCACGACTTGAACCATCTTCGAAGCCGTGAGACTCACAATGAAAAAGAGCCCCATGGACAAATAGGGCTCTGATATTTTGTTGGAGACTTTCAATCGAAAAATCAACCACTTATAGTCCAGTTGCGAAGTCCCGGTCTTCCTGCTCCATAATCATTACGTCAAAAGCTTGTTGGCAGTCCTCAGATTGCTCGCTAAAGAACAGTCTATAATCAATCGGGTCTGCTCCTTCTAAAAGATTTTCTTTTGATTCCGTCCACGTTTTATGCTTATGTGTTATATTTACCAAATCGGTGCCCAGATTATTGCCATATTCATCAATTATTTTGTCAATCGACTCCATCTCTGTCTGGGAAAGGTAATCCAATTCCGGCTCTACAATCGCAACAAAAACAGGGTATTGATGTCCCGACTGCCTTTCTACCCGTAACAGGGCATTTGTCACAATCCCACTCCGAATATTTTTAAGGATGTCGTAAGAGAGCGACGGGACAGGGCCATACTCCATTGCAACATAAGAGTCCCCAAGAATCGGTTTGCCATGTGCCCGGAGATGGTCACGATCGGCCAAGTATAATAGCTTGGCGGCCTTCAGCGCGTCCAATCGCGACGTTTTTTTCGCCAATATCAGCATGACGGCGTAGAACTTATCCTCATCGAACGTGAATCTAATCTTGCTATCCTTGTCGTTCATAGTAATTTCTCGCTCATCTCGAAAACGACAACCAGTTCAATGTGGGCTTTCGACCAACTACCTTTCAGTCCAAAGGGTGGCAAAGCAACCAACGAACATTCTCCTGTGGAAGATACCACCGAGTTGACCTTGACTATAACTTTATACAATTATCGGAAGAGTTCAGCATAAACTGAAGGTACAAAAGGACATAAATACAGCCTCCCACCACCACACGGAGTTACTTGTCTGGCATGAATATAGCCTATCTAAAACAATTGTCAACCCCTTTCTTGTCATTTGTCTTGACATACTTCAGAACTATTAGTTTTATTGCCCCATGCAAAAGCGGTCACGCAAAAAGAAAAAGCTCGACCGGTGAAGCTCGTTACAGTCCGCCCTGCTTGTATCGGTTGCCGTCGCCGTTCGATTGTCGGAAAGCCTTCTCGACGTGACATATCCACTTCGTTAGTTGAGCGACAGAATTTGACTATGCGTATGAGTATGCGCCGATTTACCCGTCTGACTAATGGCTTTTCAAAGAAGGTAGAAAACCTTGAACATGCGGTTGCCCTTCACTTCATGTATTATAACTTCTGTCGGTTACATCAGACTTTGCGTATGTCACCTGCAATGGCCGCTGGCGTGACTAATCACCTGTGGGAAATATCTGATATAGTGAAATTGTTAGAGGAAAAAGAATCAAACTGACCCACTACCCGCGCATCCGGCTTCTTTGCCGAGGATGTCATCGATACTTTTGAAGGTTTGCTCAAACACTCGCGCTCCTTAGTGTACATCGTCAGACGATTTTTTTTGGCTTTGTGATGTGTAAGTTAAGGCAAACAGCGGGTTATGGCAACGTGTTTTGTTTTATGTTTATTTTGTAGGGGCAACCCCCCGTGGTTGCCCGATTATATTTGATTGATTAGAGGGCAGGCACAGGGACCTGCCCCTACGGGATTATCACATTTTCTTTGCCGTCGCGCTCCGAGCCTACTCACTCGCCAGTTCAACAAATTGCGGAATATCAGCCAGTGAGCGGTTGACGGCATCGGTCCAAAACGAGTCAGATGTCAAATCAACCCCAAGGTGTTTCTGGGCAACCTCCTCAGTCGTCATACTGCCTGTATCTGCAAGAAGGGCTTGATATTTTTCGGCAAACGTCCGCCCGCCCTTCTTCGCCCGGTCATAGACTCCGCCGGCAAACAAAAAGCCGAACGTATACGGGAAATTGTAGAAAGGCACATCGCTGATATAAAAATGAAGTTTGGAACACCAGAAATACGGATGATAACCGCTCGGATCCAATAAATCGCCGTAGGCTTTCTTCTGCGCCGCAATCATAAGCTCACAGAGTCGGTCGCGGCCAACAATCCCCGCTGAACGCTCTTCATAGAATGACCGCTCAAAAAGATAGCGCGACTGCAGGTTGCAAAAGAAAACATAGGCCTGCTGAATTTTCTGATCCAGAAGCATGAGTTTTTCGTCTTTGTTTTCCGACGCTTCAAGCGCGGCATCGGTTACTAGCATTTCCGAGAAAATGGATGCTGTTTCCGCAAGTGTCATCGGATACTGTGTCGCAAAATACTGGTGGTTGTTCAGGACATAACTGTGATAGGCATGACCAAGCTCATGCGCCAAAGTCAGCAGGTTTTCGTAGTTGCCGGCATAGGTCATAAAGATGCGGCTCTCTTTACGCGGCCCGAGTCCTGTGCAGTACCCTCCGCCCGCTTTATTGGGGCGATCTTCGGCTTCAATCCACCGCCGCTCTATCGCCGTACGGCAATAGTCCGAGAAATGAGGCGAAAATCCGCCCACATTGTTAATGATAAACTTGCTGGCATCGTCATACGAATAGGACTTATTCGCCGCGCCACATGGAGCAAACTCATCCCACCAACTGAATTTGTCTATTTTCAGAAGCTTCTTCTTGGCCTCGATATATGGCTTGAGCCGTGCCGACTCGCGGCTTATCACGCGCCACATGGCATCGAGTGACTTCTCTTCCAATCGCGCCAGTGTGAGCGGCTCGTAGACGACAGATTTCCATTTGCGAGACTTATACATTGACAGCCGAAATCCGGCCAGTGAATTGAGAGTCATGGCCGCAAGGTCGGCCCGCGATTCCCAAGCCTCGGTTGTCTTGTCAAAAGCCTGTTTGCGGATATCTCGTTTCGGATCCGACATTTTCGAGGCTAATTGGCCGATCGACAAAGTGGAAACTGAATCGTCCTCGACAAACTCGGCTTTCAGTTCTCCGGCCATTTTGTCATAGAGTCTATTCCAGGCATGATAGCCATTCACAGACAGTTCAAGCACCAATGATTCTTGTTCAAGCGGTAGTTTTTGTTTGGCCAAATGTCTGACTTCATCGAGAAAAAATTTGACCGATTTCAGTTTTTCAGACGACACAAATTTCTCCCAGTCGGCGTCGTTTTGCGCAAGCGCAAACTGCTCGAACCCGCTTTTGAGCTTCAGGACATCTGAGACATAAGTATCTGATTCACTGTGCTGGGCCTGGGCTTCGTTGTCTGTAACATTTTCCGAGACGAGACAGTGGGAGAATGAGACAATAAGCTCTGTGTTCTCATACAAAGACTGCAATGAGAGAACAAACTCAGTCCAGGCCACGCTATTGGCAGGATCGAGTGTTTTCGGGAGCGAAGCAAGAGAAGTTGCGGCTCGCATCAGTTCATTTTTGACATCTCCCCTAAATTGCTTAAATTCGGTGGATGCGCTACCACCCTGAAAAATTGAATCGAGGTCCCATTTTGGGGCCGCCGGAGTCTGTGTTGCGGTTGTCATTATCTATGGCTCCTTTTGTATATTGCCCGATTATCAAGTCTGTTATGATAATAATAAGCTGGCCGACAATCAAGAGTCTAATGACACCGCGGGCATCGTGAATGTTTTAGGAGAAGCAGAGGTGTACATATGACTAATAAGACGCCAGATAAAGGGAATGGCGAGGCCTATGAACTACCGATAGACGGTACGCTCGACTTGCACCAATTCTCACCAAAAGAGACCAAAGAAGTGGTATTGGCTTACATCAATGTCTGCCTTGAGAAGAGAATATTTGCACTGAGGATAGTTCACGGCAAAGGAATCGGTGTCCAGCGCGAAATTGTGAAGAGCGTCTTAGAGTCCCATCCTGCGGTGATACGCTTTTGGCATGAATCCGGCACAGGCGGCGGCTGGGGCGCGACGGTGGTGGATTTACGAAAAGAGTAAACGAAAGAGTAAAGGAGAAATTTGAGGAGAGCCTCTCAGTTGTAGGCCAGTCCGCCCGGTCACAGCGGGCAGACCCTGGCAATCTCATGCTCAGTCTTCCTATTGTCATTCCAGTCCCCCACGCCTGCCCGCTGTGGCGGGGCGGAGAATCCATCTTCATCTTCGTGCAGGTCGTCCTCAATTGGCGGATTCGAAAATTTCTGGCCTGCACAAACATTGCCGTGGCTGGTGTACGTCCCCGTGCACCAGCACATTCTGGAAAGCTGTTCCGTCCCACGCCGGCCATTACTCCCAAAATGTCCCTCTAACCCCGATATTTTCCATCTACTTAGAAATATTATTTCCCCTCGACTTTAGCTTGTTTTTACGCACAAAAGACTCTATTTTCTGCTATTAATTATCTGGTAAATAAGCAAGAAGGAAGCCCCATACATGGCTATTGAACGGCAAAAAATAGAGACTATATTTCTCGAAGAGGAAATGAAATCCTCTTACCTTGACTACTCCATGTCGGTCATCACCAACCGAGCGCTCCCGGATATTCGCGATGGCCTAAAACCATCCAACAGGCGCATTCTGGTTGCCATGCACGACCTCAACCTCCAACCCGGACGGCCGCACCGTAAATGCGCCAAGATCGCCGGAGACACATCGGGTAACTATCACCCCCACGGCGAGCAGGTTGTCTACCCAACCCTTGTACGTATGGCGCAGGATTTTAACATGCGCTATCCGCTTATTGACGGGCAGGGCAACTTCGGATCTATCGACGGCGACGATGCCGCCGCAATGCGGTACACTGAAGCCCGTCTCACACCCATCGCAGTTGAAATGCTTGCTGATATCGACAAAGAGACTGTCGATTTTATGGCCAATTACGACGGCACGCTTCAGGAGCCAAGAGTACTTCCCGCCAAATTCCCTGACCTACTCTGCAATGGAACCACTGGTATCGCGGTCGGAATGGCGACATCAATTCCGCCTCATAATCTGAGCGAAATTACAAAAGCGATCATAAAAGTTATCGATGAGCCAGAAACATCCAATGCCGACCTCATTAAGCTTGTCCCCGGACCGGATTTTCCCACCGGCGGTATTATCAATGGCCGCGAAGGGATAAAGTCCGCTTATGAAACCGGCCGCGGACATATTCCGGTCAGAGCCAAAGTTGTCGTTGAGCATATGCGAAACGGCAAAGAGGCTATTATCGTCAACGAACTCCCCTACCAGGTCAACAAGGCCAATCTCATCGAGAAAATCGCCGACCTTGTGCGCGATAAAAGAATCGAAGGCATCTCCGATCTTCGCGATGAATCCGACCGCGATGGAATGCGTATGGTTATCGAACTCAAACGCGATGCCCAGGCCGATATTATCCTGAACCAGCTCTACACCCACACGACAATGCAGATTACCTTCTCGGTTATTATGCTCGGGCTCGATCACGGTGTGCCCAAAATGCTCACCTTGAGACAGCTTATCGATGCCTTTATAAATCACCGCCATGAAGTCATCGTCCGTCGGACAAAATTTGATCTCCGCAAGGCCGAAGAGCGCGCCCATATTCTCGAAGGCTATCGTATCGCGCTGGATAATATCGATGCCGTGATCGCCCTCATCCGCGCCTCAAAAGATACCCCGGCCGCGCGTGGCGGACTCATGAAGCAGTTCAAACTCTCCGAGATTCAGGCCAATGCCATTCTCGACATGCGCCTCCAGCGCCTGACCGGGCTCGAACGGCAAAAAATTGAAGATGAATATCTTGAAGTCATCCAGAAGATCAGCGAATACAAAGCGATTCTTGATTCCAAAGAACTTCGCATGAAAATTGTCAAAGACGAAACACGCGATATCGAAAAACGATTTGGCGATGCCCGCCGAACCGAAATTCAGGACGCCGCCGAGGAACTCTCCATCGAAGACCTTATCGCCGAAGAGGAGATGGTCATCACCATTTCGCATTTGGGTTATGTCAAACGCCTCTCGGTTACCATGTACCGCCAGCAACAGCGTGGCGGCAAAGGCGTGATCGGAATCGAAACCAAAGAAGAGGATTTCGCCGAGCACCTCTTTGTGGCCAGCACCCATGACTACATTCTGTTTTTCTCAAATAGAGGGCGTTGTTACTGGGTCAAAGTACATGAGATTCCCACCGGCGGAAAATTGGCTAAAGGGAAACCGATCATCAATCTCTGCCAGATGGACAAAGCAGAATATATGACCGCCTTCTGCAAAGTGCGCGAATTCTCCGCTGAGAAATTTATCGTCCTTGCGACCAAGAGCGGCACAATCAAAAAGACTGCCCTTGATGCCTTCTCCAATCCACGCAAAGCTGGTGTCAACGCCATCGACATCGCTGATAAGGCCGATGAGCTTATCGAAGCCTCAATCTCTGATGGAACCTACGAAATTGTGCTTGCCACTCGCAAAGGAATGGCCATTCGATTCTCTGAATCCAAAGTCCGCCCAATGGGACGCACCGCGTACGGCGTCAAAGGAATCGAACTCAAAGATGAAGACTACGTCATCGGTATGGTGGTAGTCAAACGCGACTCGACTCTGCTTGTGGTCACCGAGAACGGCTACGGCAAACGGACTTCGATCGAAGATTACCGCATCACCAATCGAGGCGGTAAGGGGATTATCAATGTCAAAACCTCCGACCGCAACGGCGAGGTAGTGGCGATAAAGGAAGTGCTTGATTCGGACGAATTAATACTTATCACCAAACAGGGGATAGCCAACCGCCAGCCGGTCTCATCGATAAATGTGATTGGCCGCAACACACAAGGTGTGCGCCTGATCACGCTTGGTAAAGGCGACTTGGTGACCGATGTGGCGAGAGTCGTGAAGGAAGAGTAGAGGGGAGCAATCAAGCAGACATCCCCACCGCGTCATTGCGAGTTCCGCTTTCCTAAGCGGGACGTGGCAATCTCAGTTGATCTTCCAGCAGGTCTTGCACACATCGAAGATGTGGGTGCTAAGGCTTCCGAAGTCCGCCTCAGGTGGATGACCTGACGGCCACACTGTGCGCGACCGGGACGTCCCGCACGAAGATGAAAACTGGATTATCATGGCTGGTGTACGTCCCGCCACGCCTGCTGTGGCGGGGTGGACTTGAAAGCCCCGTGCACCAGCTTACCCTCCGGCACGTCGTCGTGAGTCCGCCGCGGCGGATTAGACACGACGCGGCAATCTCAGTTTCACTTTCTTTAGTTATTTCGAAAATCCATCGCTTTGTCATTCCCGCGAAAGCGGGAAACCAGTATTATATTATTTCATCGAACAGATCCCTCCAATGAGGATTGTTCTCCTCTATGAGTCTTAATTTCCACTTTCTGTTCCATTTTTTAATCTGTTTTTCTCGATTTAATGCCGAGGTGACATCGTCTGTCTGCTCAAAGTAGACCAACGTATGGATGCCATGCCTCTTTGTGAAGCCATCTACAAAATTACTTCTGTGTTCAGTTACTCGCTTAAGCAAATTGTTGGTCATACCGACGTAGAGGGTGCCATTCCGACGGCTGGCAAGAATATAGATAAAGTACGTTAAAGCTGGCTGCCTTTGGTTTCAAGGAAAAGAAACCCTGGTTTCCCGCTTTTGCGGGAATGACATTGCGAATGAGACGATGCAACGAGTGACTTCCAAGACGCCCGCCAAAGGCTCACGGCAATCTCAGTCCCCCCCCATCATCACAACCGCCACTTAACCCCTATCATCGGGACGATCCCGGCATCGTAGACGACCCCCGAGGCCGAGCTTATCATCGAGTTGGCGCGGTTAGTGATATTTGAGACCGACATGAAAAGTGTCCCGCCTCCAAATTCATATTCGCCCGACAGATTCAAAAAGGCATGGGTAGCAAAGCGCGAAGAGTTCTCATATTGCGATAGCGCCGAAAAATAATCTGGATTATAATTCGCTAATTCATCCGAATAGGCATAGCGCACTGGGGTATACGAATAACCGGAGCGAATCTGAAGCTCGCTTCCTACGGTAAATTTGCGGCTCAATTTATAATTTAATTCGGTCATAAACCGGTGCGGGGCGTTTTGCTCATGCGATATCGTCGCATACAGGTCTGATTTCTCGGCATGGCTGTAGGCGTACGAGCCATAGAGCGAGACTTTGGGCGAGAGAAATTTGTCGCGCTCATAGGCAACCGAACCGCCATAGAAAGTCGCTTTGCCAACCGACTGCATTTTCAAGAACGAGCTGTTAGGCGAGCCATCGGTATTGAATCCATTCTCAAAATCCGGCGAGATGACTGGTAAGTCAGAGAAGGCTTTATGAAAGAAGCCTATTTTGAGCGAACTTGATGCAAAACCTATCGAAGCCTGTTGTGAATAGGACGGACTCAATTCAGAGAGAAAAGCACGCACAATCGGCTGATACGGCTCAAGAATATTCCCGGCCGGGTTCTCCGCAAATGTCCCGAAACTTGCCTCGACACTCTTGTTCTCTCCCACAGGCAGATGAACCGAAGCCCGAAATACCGGCGCGTTCTTTTCCCTCAAAGCCGAGAAATGCTCAAGGCGAATTCCAGTCTCAATATGAGCATTAAAGCTCTCTCCGAGATAGCGTTTGACAGAAACATAGAGGGCATTGTTGAATTCCGTGTCGACAAAATCACTAGTATTATACAGGTGATTCAGAGCGTGCTGGTAGATGTAGGGGTTGTCACTATTTGCAAACGGCGGTAGGAAATTCCAGTTCTGCTGGGAAAGGGACATTGTGCGCTTAGAAACATATTCGAACTGATTTCCGACCGTGAAGCAATACCTGTTATTGTCAGAAACGACTTCAAGGTTGCCAAGATAGCGGCGCTGGGAATCCTTGAGATCGAGTCTGACACCCGAAGTGACAGCTTGGTTATCGAGCGCGGCAAAGTAATTCTTTTCTGACTGGCGGATGGCAAACGATCCGCGGATGAGGTATGTACTGACCAGAGCGCGATATCGAAGCCCGGCATAGTAGTCCTGCGAATTTTGCGATGTATTTGTCGCCGGCGCGCCGATAATGGCATCGCCAGTGTTGTACCGTAAATAATCTTTGCTGAAAAACTGATCCAGCACAAGGTTGGAATTTGGCGATAATTTTAGCCCCGCGGTGAGGAATACATCTTTGAAATTTGTTGGCGGGATGGTTCTTCGTTCCGAATCGATGTCTAATTGTCTGATTAGCTCATCGAGCACCGAATGACGCGCCGCGCCCACCACAAAGGCCTTCTGTGTGCCGATCGATGCCGTGCCTGTTGCTTCGACCGTGCTGAGGTTAAGAGTCGTCTTGCGGTGTGACACGAACGGAGCCATGCTCTCTATTGCGACAGTCGACGGCTGGTTGTGGGAGATATTGCTCCCTGTAGTCGAAAGATTGACATTCTGAACAACCGTGCTCGGAATCAGACTGAACATACCGTAATGATCGGGGTCGGCTCCAATCGATGTCCCGTTGAGCAGATAGTGCGGATTGGTGCCATTGACTCGAATCTGCGATGAGTGCATGGATCCATTGCGAATAACATCTGGGGATTTTATAGCCGCCGTTAGATTGGTGGGCATAAGCGAATGCCGGGCGCGGATTGCGATTAAATCTGACCCAAAGGATTGTTCTGATACTTGTTTGTTCTTATCAGGATAGACATTTATCTGGCCAATTTCGACAACTTCGGTTTTAAGGGCATAATTCATTTTTATAAGTTCGCCCAGACTGCTGCTGTTTTTGTCAACTGAAACCGGGCACGACAACGCCGCAAAGCCAACGGCACTGCATCTGAGAGAAAGGGTTCTTGACATATTAGACGAAAAGAGAATCCTGTACCGGCCATCGACATCGGCATTGGTCCCGCCAACAATAGAATCGCCTCTAAACAGAACTACTGTCGCGCCGATAATTGGCTGGGCGTCTGAATCGGTAATGACACCGCTAATGATGTAGTTAGATTCGGGAGCCGAATTCTCAGCATACGTGGCCGACAATCCGACAAAAAAAAGCAGTTGAAAAAAAGTAAGCGCTAATTTCATTGTTTATCTCCGTATCTGTCATGCTCAAACGGCATGCCGAAGAACGAAAGGCCGCGGACATTCGAAATGTTGAACTGAGACAACCGTTTAGAGAGACAATCTTCGATTTGTGCTCACGCTCTCGAATAATGACTATGCAAAAGCAGAGGCATGAATACGAAAGGGAACGTCAGTCAGACACGAAGCGAATATAGGCGGTTGCCCATACGTGCAATGATTCGTATATTCTACACACCGGAACAGCCGATAGTAGTAGTTCAGGCCGATTAAAAGGCAGGATGCCCATTAAAAAAGTGGATTGATAGTGGATGGATACAGGTAATAAATCATGAAAGTTATATCACTCATTGCCAGTAGTACTGAAATTGTCTGCGCCCTTGGTTTCGAAAGCCACCTCGTCGGACGGTCGCACGAGTGCGATTATCCCGAGTCGGTGAGTAAACTTCCAATATGTACCGAGCCGAAATTTCAACTCGACGGCACAAGCTACCAGATCGACGAACGCGTCAAAGCTATTCTTCAAGAAGGACTTTCGGTCTACCGGGTCGATGCTGGCAAACTTCAGGAACTCAAACCGGATATTATCATCACCCAAGCCCATTGCGACGTCTGTGCGGTGAGTCTGGCCGATGTCGAGGCCGCAGTCTCGCAGATTGTCGGGACATTTCCAAAGGTCGTCTCGCTTGAACCAAACAGCCTTGAGGATATCTTTGCCGATATCCGTAAAGTAGCTCTTGCCCTTGATTGCAAAACCACCGGTGAGATGCTGGTTGGCGGGATGGAAGGGAAGATGAAGAATATAAGCGTCAAAACCCAAAGCATAACCCGTCGTCCGGCTGTCGCCTGCATCGAATGGATTGAGCCGCTGATGGCGGCTGGAAACTGGATGCCCACCCTTGTTGAGATGGCTGGCGGGGAAAATCTATTCGGCGAGGCTGGCAAACATTCGCCGGTTATGACCTGGGAGCAACTCTATCAGAGAAACCCAGAGATACTATTTATTTCGCCATGCGGATTTGATATTGCCCGGACACTCCAAGAGATGCCCAAGATGACATCGCTTATGGGCTGGTCAGATGTCAACGCGGTTAAAAACGGACGGGTATACATTGGAGACGGCAATCAGTATTTTAATCGCCCCGGCCCGAGGGTAGCCGAATCACTTGAGATTCTCGCTGAGTGCTTTTTCCCTGACGGGTTTTATTTTGGCTTTGAGGGCAAAGGCTGGATCAAGTTCACAGGATAGGGCGGCTCTTACAATTTTGTACATGCTTTTCATACAGAATTAGATTCGCTTCCTGATTTTACCCTAATTCCAACTTGTTTTAAAACATCCATCGCGTACTTTCCGACCCATGCTCTACATCGGGGAATTAGCCGCGCTTGCCACAGCCTTTTGCTGGTCGTTCACTGCAATCTTTTTTACCGAAGCCGGGCGGTTGATTGGCTCATTTCGGGTCAACAATATCTGCCTGGCCATCGCTGTTGCTCTTTATGCTTTGATACTTTTGATAACGGCCGGATTTCCTCTTCCGCAAAATATCAATGTCTCCCAGATGAGTTGGCTTGGCATTTCCGGAATAATCGGTTTTGTTATTGGCGACAGCGCGGGTCTAAAAGCAATGGTGATTCTTGGTCCGCGCACCAAAACCTTAATCTTTTCAACCAGCCCCGTCATAGCGACAATAATTGCCTGGCTATTTCTCGATGAAAGGCTTACGGCCATTGAACTATTCGGAATTGGGGTAACGCTGACTGGTGTTCTCTGGGTCATATTGGAGAAGAAAGAGAGGATAATTACCCACTTCGCATTGGCCGATAACCACCCCGATTCCGGCACAACATTAAAGGGGATTCTTCTGGCGCTGGTAGCGGCAGCATGTCAGGCGACGGGAATGGTTTTGTCCAAACAGGGGATGTTGTATTCAGGCGGGATAGTTGAACCTCTGCCGGCCTCAATGGTTCGTCTAATTTTCGCCACGGCGGTCATTTGGCTCTTCGCCGTTTTCAAAGGGGAAGCAGCAGCGACTCTGCAAAGTCTCAAAAACCCTAAAGCGATGTTACACACAGTCGGCGGAGTCATATTCGGTCCCTTTCTCGGAGTCTGGATGTCGCTGGTTGCGCTCAAACATATTTCTGCCGGAATTGCCGCTACCCTGAGCGCGATGACCCCGATTCTCATCATACCAGTGGTAATATTTTATTACAAAGAGAAGGTTAGTCCTCGGGAGATTATCGGAGCAGTTGTTGCGGTTTTGGGTGTCGCGCTGTTATTTACCGGCGATGCGCTATTTAGACTATTCTAAACTTCCCCAATTTCTCGCAACTTATTTTCCAGACAGAGAAGCGCGTCTTGTCGGTCAGGCACTAAGGCGCGATTCTGGCTACTATGATATTATCCGGTTTTTTGGGACGAATGCGATCAAGCCTGATTCCATTGAAATAAAATTTAGAAATGAACTGTTCACCTTCGGTGATTCGCGCATAAAACAGTTCTCTTATGAAGTCGAAAGAAAAATGATCGACGAGGGACGGCTCTACGATGGCCCAAAAGTAGCAAAACTTCATGCTGTAGAGAAAGTAAACGATAACTATACCTTCACAGTCCAGCCAGCTCGTTACGGTGACCAAGCTGGCAGTTGTCTGGCTCTCGATTTGACGCATCAACTTTTCGGCGCTGATATGACTTTGCGAGAATACTATAAGCGCAAATATCAATCGAACGATGTTCTATTAAATCCGTTGGCAATCTGTTTCGGCGTTTGCGGTCTCCTGCTCTTAAAAGAAAACGGGGTCGATTATCTTACCACTGTGGTACGGTCACAAACTCTGTCATCTCTTGGAGGGTCAATTGGACCTTCGGTGGCTGGATCGGTTGAGTTTTCCCCCAAGCATACTGATATTTTGCAGATGCTGGCATCATCACTGGGGCAGGAAGTTCGCGAGGAGATGAATGTGCAGGACAATGAATTTTCCGTTACTCCGCTTGCCTACGCCAGAGAGATATTTCGAGGGGAAAGACCTCAGATATTTGCATTGATACGCTGTAGCGTAACCAGAGATGAACTGCGTGGGCGTCTTGAGAGCATACATCCCTCTCAACGCGAATTCACACAATTTGATTTCATTGAACTTAAGAACAATCGGCTCTCTGAAGCACAATTTCACACACTCAACCATGAAGCACAGATGAATAGGTTGTTATTGGAAGAATATCTGGCTGGAGAATAAAAAAACCGTGAACGATAATTTTCATCATTCACGGCCATCAATTCGATATGCTTTATGCGCAAGTTGTTCTAAACATCAACCTCATCTGCGTCTGTTTGCGGGCGGGTAAGCATCTCTGAAGTTCGGTTGACTTTGAGCGGCTCCTTCATTTTTAGCTTGGCTTTGTGCTTTTTGAGTTGGGTTTTGACCTTATCGACCGCGGCAAGCATCGATTTATGCATGTCATCAGTATCAGCGGTCCCGGCAATAACATCTTTTGCGACCGTGACGTGGAGTTCGGCAAGATTCCGGTGTTTTTCAACATCAAAAACAAATTCGGCTGAAATAATTGTGTCAAAGAAACGTTTGAGACCTTCAAGCTCGTGTTCGGCTTTGGCGCGTATTTCAGGAGTCAAATCAAATCGCTTCGCGCTGATTTTTGTCTTCATTTCTGAAATGTCCTCTAACTGGTTTGTGCAAAGACGAATAAAATGTGTTCGCTGCACTCGTGTTAAATAAAAATTTCGGACAGGCAAAATGTTCAGTTATATGCCAATCCTCGTTCTACTATTTATACGTAAATGGTCATGCAGACCAAACAGCCAAACACTGCTGGTAAATCTTGCAATCGACCATTTGAGCCGTCACAATGATGCATAGTAAGTAATTGCGGCGGGGAAAGAAGGTCAACAACAACCGAAAATTAAATTTGTGGAGAAATAATGGGAAGCGGACAAATCGCCTTATCCCTACACGGTAGCCGGTGTCTGGCCGACTCGTTTTCTAAAGCGGGCAGGTTTTATTTTGAGCTCTTCGCGATATTTCGTAACTGTCCGTCTGGCGAGCTTTATCCCTTCGTCTCCCAAGCATTTGAAGATTTCCTGGTCAGAAAGGGGCTCTTCGGGATTCTCAGCGCGGATAATCTCCTCAATACGCTGTTTGACTGACCGCTTTGACATATCTTCGCCTTCTTCCATGGCGATGCCGGAATTGAAGAAATATTTTATTTCATAAACACCGAGCGGTGTTTGGACATATTTCCCACTCGATACCCGGCTTATAGTTGCAACATTCATTTCGACTTTTTGGGCGATGTCTTCCATAATGAGCGGTCTCAAAAATGCCGGGCCCTTTTCAAAAAACTCTTTCTGCTCCTCCACAATTGCTTCCATCACGCGGATCATGGTTGAGCGTCGCTGGTTGATGGCATTGAGCAGCCACCGCGCCTGCTCGAGCTTCTGTCGGACATAATTCTTTGTGTCTTCGTTGGTTACATTGCCGCGTTTGATAAGGTTTTTATACCCGGCGTTTATTCGTAACCGGGGGACATTCTTGTCATTATGAAAGACCATGAAATCATCGCCGAAGCGGTCGACAATAAGGTCGGGTACAATCGGCATTGCCGGGCTGTCGAAACGGCCATAGGCCGGGGTAGGTGACAGAGCTTTTATGACTTCCATCGCCTTCTGGACTTTTTCCACAGGCACCCCGATTAATTTGGCGACCTGCAGAATAGATTTACGCTCTAAATCATGGATATGTTCGCTAACAATTCGATATGCCAGGCTGCCGTCCTGTCCACGCTCCCTTAACTGGGTGAGCAATGATTCGCGTAAATCACGCGAGCCGACTCCGGTCGGATCGAACTTTTGGATCATTTTCAAGATAGGCTCAATGACCGACTCAGGAATTAACAACTCAGCCGCCATCTCGGCAAGATTGATTGTCAGATAACCGTCAGGGCTGATATTGCCAATGACATATTCGCCGATGAGATGTTCTTCTTCGGACAATTTCAAAAAGGAAAGCTGGTCGTGCAAGTGGACAAAGAGGGATTCGGCTTTGGTCGCCGAGCTTTCGAACCGGTCTTCCTCCTGTTCATGGGATTCTTTGACTTTATAGCCGTCATCATCCTGGAAAAGATAGTCATCCCAATCAACCGCCTCTTTTTTCTCCTCTTGGGGAGTTTCCGCTGCAATTTCATCGGCGGGCGATTCCTGAACCTCATCCAGTTCTTCGATCTCTTCCAGAAGGGGGTTTGTCGAAAGCTCCATCCGCAATGTTTGCTCAAGTTTAAGCAGCGGCATCTGCAGCATTTTCAGGGACTGAATAAGCTGAGGGGCAAGACTCTGTTTTAATCGAAGTTGAAGACCTAATTTCATAATCGTTTCCGTTGGTAGCTTGGGATTTCTTTGTATCCCTTATATCGGGTTTCGTTACCATCGGGTTTATGGTATAATTGTAGTTCGTTCATTTATTCAACATTACCTGATAAATCGTTAATGAAGCCGGAATTTTTCGCCCAGATATATCTTGCGGGCTTCAGGATCCTGCGCAAGATATTCCGATGTCCCGGCTTTGAGAATCTTTCCATCAAACATTATATACGCCCGGTTACAGATGGAGAGAGTCTCACGAACGTTGTGATCGGTTATAAGGACCCCAAGGCCATTACTTACCAATCTTTGAATTATTTTTTGAATGTCTTCGACCGCAATCGGGTCGATTCCGGCGAATGGTTCATCAAGCAGGATAAATTTGGGCTCCATAACCAAGGCGCGGGTTATTTCGACTCTTCGCCGTTCACCTCCTGAAAGCGTGTAGGCTTTGCTTTTTCGCAAATGGGCAATATCGAGTTCATTGAGCAATTCCTCGAGCCGCTGTTTTCGGGCTTTCCGTCCCAAATTCCGGAATTGGAGGATAGCCATAATGTTATCTTCGACTGAAAGTTTGCGAAAAACCGATGCTTCCTGCGCCAAATAGCCTATCCCAAGGCCAGCGCGACGGTACATCGGCCAGCGGCCGATATTGCTTTTTCCAAGAAATACCTGGCCCTCATCGGGACGAATGAATCCAATTATCATATAGAAAGTAGTTGTTTTGCCGGCTCCGTTTGGACCAAGCAGACCGACCACTTCGCCGGGATTGACTTGGATGGAAACCCCATTGACTACCGCCCGGCGCCGGAAATATTTTACCAGATTGTGGGATTCCAGGACGGTGGTCGAACGGCCGGGTTCAGAGGGCTTCAAATCTGTCATTTTGTCATGCATTTTCAACTTATCCGATAGTTACGTTGTCATTAAAAATATACTGATTTTTACCCTTTTTATCAATTATATTTATCGATATTTCGCACATTTTTTGCTATGTTTGTCGGGATTATTACTGGCAAACGGTTGAATGGCTGTTGTCAGGATAGGGACATGAATTTGAATGCAAAGTAAACGAATCTGCGATTTTAGAAAACTCAAAGGAATCCGATGAAATATCTGTTTTGTACGATACTCATACTGTCATTAATAGCTGGATGCGCGAAATCTCCTGAAGAACAGGTCAAAGACGAGTATGAGTCAGGGCTTAAGCAACTGGCGAACCATGAATATGACCAAGCCGATACGACCTTTAGCCGGCTTTTGGTGGATCATCCCACCTCGTACTTCGGGCTTTTGGGGCGCGGACAGGTTTTAGAGCAAAAACTTCTTTATTATGACGCGCTCGAAGCCTATATGACCATTCGAGAAGGGGAGCCTACCTTTGGCGCTGTGTATCCTCAACTTGCGCGACTTTACATGAAATTGGGTGATTTCGATCAAAGCTGGCGTGTACTGTCTGATTATATAGCCATGAAGCCTGAAGACGATCTAACCGAAGCCCGATTGGATTTGGCTCTTGCGCTCGCTTCTGCGAATCGGCTCAGAGCGGCGCATGGCGCCGTGAAGCTTGCGACCCAACATGGAACACCTTCGGGTGTTGCGGATTTAGTCGATGCTCGGCTTTACTTCCTGGAAAATCAAATCGATTCGGCGGATGCCGCGTCCTCACGGGCCCTTGGCTCAGGAGAGACCTCGGCTGACTACTACGAACAGGCCGCAAATTATCTTGAGGTACGCGATTTGACGGACTCATCGATTGCCATGAGCAATCTTGCTGTGGAAAAGGATAGACAAAACGACGAGAGATTACTGGCACACTTCCAGCGCTGTCTTCGCGCTCGATATTTTTATGACGCGCGGCAAGTTCTGGAGTATGTGGAAAAGGAAGACGACAGCACTATTGTTCTCGACGGCCTTTCCATGTTCTACCACTGGGCAACCCAGGATGCGCACCAGGCAAATGTCGCAAATGCCAATTTTGCCGATAGGGCCCCGATGAGTCTTACGGCCGTCTTTTACGATATGGAAAGCCGGTGGATGATGTCGGATGTGGTCAGCGCGACTGGCGGCGTTGACGCTTTGAATTTTCATATGTCGCGGCGGGCGAGTCCGCAAGTTTTTGTGGATTATCTCCGGGGAAGACTGGTTTTAACCTACTCGAAGATTTTTGAGCCGGACACTGATGTGCAATCAGTGAGGAACTCCCAAGGTTGGAGAACTGACCAGCTCGAATATAAAAGTCTCGAAGCCTATTTTCTGGGAATTAGCGGACAGAAGGAACTGTTCGATGAGACAATAGGCATCTTCAATCGGTATCATGGTAAGGAATCTGACTGGGTCGCGGCCATTGGCTCAATTTATTCGAGCCCCCGGCTCTTTTTTCCCGATACGGCAAAGGTGTACTTTCGGCGCGCCCTTGCTCTCAATGGCAACAATCGGGGAGCCTTCGAGGGGATTCTTGCAGTCTTTCTTAACTCAGGCAACTCGGATAGCGCGCTTGCGCTTTTTAATGAATTTCCAGCGTTTGCAGAACTCTATCCGTCTCTTGCTCTGAGCAAATCGCTACTTCTTATTATTACCGAACAGATCGAAGACGGCATGGCGCTATTCAGAGAGAATATCTCTAAAGTATCTGGAAAGACTGAGACATTTGTCAGCATTGCCGCCGAATGTGATCGTCTCGGCAAAGGCGAATCGGCATTGGAGGTAATGGAGCGTCTTGTGTCGCTCAATCCTGAAAATCCGGATGCACTCGCCGAAGCGGCGCGAATAGCGTTTGGCCATGAGGATTTTACCAAAACCAAAGAGTTTGCCGAAAAGGCTCTTTCTATCGAAAAAGACCACCAACTCGCGGGTGCGGTGAAGGCCAGAGTGTTATATGCCACAGGGGACAAGGCCGCCGCGGTCGTGCTCTTTGATGAACTACTGCTTCGTTCTGATGGAGACGCCCAGACGAATTTCTACTACTCCCAGGCGCTGGCCTCGGACAAAGCCGATTTAGTCAAAGCCGGGAATTTGGCACGACAGGCAAGTTTCTACAGCCGTGGGTCGTTTGAAAGCGTGATTAATCTGTGCGAGATCTACGCGCTCGATAATCGCTTCGATCTCGTACGCGGAGAAGCGAACAATGCCGTCAGCCGTTTTCCTGACCGCGCCGAGCCGTATTATTATCTGGGACTGGCACTGATTAAAGACACAGTGGAAGGGGCTGAAACCGTTTTACAGCGGTCATTGCTTCTTGGGCTGCAGGGAGAGCATAAAACACTTGCCGAAGAAATGATAAAAAACAGCAACAAGCCGTAAATGGCCGCGTGTAACGTCTAAAGGAACTCATAGCTTCTAAATCTCGGGCCGGCGCTTCATTTCTGTTTTTGCGCCGGCCTTTTTATTGAACGGGCATTTATAGCAATCAGCCACTATATTACCCATGTGACTTCATCGAAGACTCCAAACTCTCTTTCTGGCAAACGTGTCTCGGTATCGGGAGCCGATGGTTTTATCGGCTCTCATCTTGTCGAACGGTTGGTGGAAAACGGCGCTCATGTTCGGGCCATGGTTTTCTACAACTCGTTTGGCCGACGCGGCTGGCTGGACGATTGTCCTGATGCGACACTGAAAAAAATAGAAATCGTCGCCGGAGATATTCGGGATGCAAGACAGATGCGTGACTTTGTCTCTGGCACTGAATATCTTTTTCACCTCGCGTCCCTTATTGCCATACCCTACTCATATCAGGCTGTCGAGTCGTATGTCGAGACGAACATTCGGGGAACAATGAATCTGCTTGAGGCGTCACGGGAACACAAGATCACACGATTCGTTCACACCTCGACCTCTGAAGTCTACGGAAGCGCGCAGACGACTCCGATGAATGAGGAGCACCCACTCTCGGCCCAATCTCCCTATGCGGCAACAAAAATTGCCGCAGACCAGCTTGCCTTGTCGTATTATCGCTCGTACGATTTATCGCTTACCGTTTTGAGGCCATTCAATACATACGGCCCGCGTCAGTCATCACGGGCTGTTATCCCGACAATAATTTCGCAAATTGCCGCGGGCAAAACCGAGATATCGTTGGGCGCATTGCATCCTATGAGGGATTTTTTATTTATTGATGACACAATTGACGCTTTCATTCAATGTGCGACGGCGACAGATACCGGCGGTGAAGTTATACATATTGGCAGCGGCAAAGTGATTTCAATCGGACAACTGGCGGCTCTCATCTCCCGTCTAATGAACCGGACTGTCAAAGTCACGGAAGCAAGCGAAAGGTTACGGCCAAAACAAAGCGAGGTCGATAGATTGCTGTGCGACCATGCCAAGGCATCGCGTTTACTTAATTGGCATCCGTGCATTGGTCTTGAGTCCGGATTGCTTAAAACTATTGCATGGTTTTCAAATCCTGAAAATCTTAAATTGTACGCACCCGATCGATATGGCATATAAAACTTCTATTAAAAGTACGGCTAAATGGAAGCAGTGATACTGGCCGGTGGAAAAGGGACTCGGCTCTATCCCCATACATCGGACATTCCCAAACCGCTTTTGCCTATCGGTGACCAGCCGATTATTGAGATTGTCCTTTTACAATTAAAGCGGGCAGGTGTGAACAAAGTTCATATCGCCGTGAACCACCTCGCTCACCTTATAATGGACGTCATCGGTGACGGGACCCGTTTTGGACTTGCGGTGTCATACGTAATCGAAGAATCTCCGCTTTCGACCGTTGGCCCATTGGCGAACATTCAAGGGCTGCCTGAAGATTTTATTGTCATCAACGGCGATATCCTGACCGACCTCGATATTGCATTACTGTTTGCAGACCATCTTAGTTCCGGAGCAGAGGTGACAGTTGCGACACATCAACGAACGGAAAAAATTGACTATGGCGTGCTCGAGACCGACGCCAATGGCCGGGTTGTAAGGTTTTCTGAGAAGCCGGACTACACAGCCCAAGTCTCGATGGGTGTGTATATTTTTTCACACACAATCCTCGACCGCATCCCGGCAGGAAAACCATACGGATTCGATACCCTGATGACCGATATGCTCTTGGACGGGGGGAAAATTTGCGCATATTCATACACTGGTTATTGGCTGGATGTTGGCCGGCCGGATGACTACCAAAAGGCTCACCAGGATATTGGTCTGATTGCATCCTGGTTTAGCAAGCCGTAACCATGACTCCACACAACAAAAGAGTCCTTCCCCGAAAAATATTCGGTCTTTCAGAACCACTTTTTCATGATCTTTTCTTGGCTCAAAAAAAGTTGAACAAACTGCGCAACATTTACGTATCTGTCTCTGACTGCCGGAGAGAGTGTATCAAACATCGGTTTTCATTCGTCATATGTTCACGAATGGTGATTGATACGTTGAATGACTTTCTGTTTGTCAGAGGACGCCGTCATAAACATCGTGAATGGAGGAGCTTGAATGACACCAGTGCGTTATCTTAAACCGAAAGAGGTCTTTACCTCACTTCTTTTCATTTTCCTTTTTACGGTTTCGTCAGGAGCCCAAACTTCTTTAGTCGAAACTCAATCTGAACGCCCAAGGAAAGAACTTCGCGCAACCAAAGTAACGGGGACGTCGCCGAGTGTCGATGGCCGGCTCGATGACGGGATTTGGAAGACGGCCGTTTTCATATCCGACTTTTTGCAGAAAGATCCGGTCGAAGGCGGCCAGCCGGTCGAAAAAACCGAAGTGGCAATTGTGTTCGACGATGCCGCCATTTATATCGGAGCGCGGATGCACTCGGTTCATCCCGAAAATCTACGCATGTTTCTTGATCGGCGCGATAACCAAGGCCCAACCGAGCAGTTTATCGTCTCAATAGATTCATATCTCGACCGCCGGACGTGCTATGGTTTCGGTGTGAATACTTCCGGGGTGCGATTTGACCGCTATACTGAGAGCGATAACGAGTTTGACCGTGACTTTTCATACAACCCCGTTTGGGAAGCCAAAACCTCGCGTGATTCTTCAGCGTGGTACGCGGAAATACGAATTCCGTTCTCTCAACTTAGGTTCAATAATATAGATAAGCAGACATGGGGAATAAATTTCAACCGCTGGGTGCCGGAGAGAAACGAAGATGTATTCTGGGTCTTCACGCCACGCAATGAGAGTGGCTGGACTTCCCGTTTTGGCAATTTGGTCGGTATCGAAGGCGTCCAGCCATCCCGCCGACTTGAGTTGACTCCTTATGCCGCAAGCGAAGGGAGCAAGATCGACGGTGACTTTGGCAGTGATCCTTTCAATGATGGTTCCAAAATAACAGGTCGTGTCGGCGGAGATCTCAAAATGGGACTTGGTCCGAATTTGACTCTCGATGCAACCTTTAATCCTGATTTCGGGCAAGTCGAAGCCGATCCAGCCGATGTGAATCTGAGCGCCTTCGAAACTTTTTTCGATGAACGTCGTCCTTTTTTCTCCGAAGGAAATTCTGTTTTCAATGGCGGCGGATTCTTCTATTCGCGAAGGATTGGAGCATCTCCGCGAGCTTCACTGCGAGGCTTTGAAATGCCTGACTATGCCGACCAGCCCCGGAACTCGACAATTCTTGGCGCGGCAAAGGTCTCAGGAGTGCTTAAATCTGGTACCTCAATCGGTTTCCTGACCGCCGTCACAGACAATGAGTTCGCTAAGTTGTATGATAGTTCAAGTAAGATTACATCGCGCACCAAAATCGAACCTCGTACATTCTATGGAGTTTTCGGGCTTATTCAACCGTTCGGAAAAGAGCAGTCTACATTCAGCGCAAAATTGACCGGTGTGTCGCGCGACCTTTCCGGCGATGGCCGTCTTGATACGTTACTGCGAAAACAAGCGATTGCCGGGGCTGTGAGTACTCATTTACGCTTTAATGGCGGCAAGTATAATATCTTTACCGAAGCCGGTTTTAGCGATGTGAGAGGAAGTACTTCGGCTATCACATCGGCTCAGTTATCTCCTCAGCGGTACTTCCAACGGCCCGATGCCGATTATGTTGAAATTGATCCAAACAGAAATGCGCTCAGTGGATACAAAGGCGTTTTCAATTTCTGGAAGCCCTCTGGCAAACACTGGCTCTATGATGTATTTATCGCGGCAGAGTCGCCGGGACTTGAACTCAATGATGCCGGTCAGCTCGGCGGAGCCGATGATATTGATCTTTTCTGGCGTCTCATCTACCGTGAGACTGTCGTGGGGAACATCTTCAGATATTACGATATTCGGCTCGCGTCCGATGCCAATTGGAATTTCGGAGGCGACAGGCAATGGAGCGAAATTCGAATCGTAAGTGATGTCACATGGAAAAATTTCTGGACAAGCTGGGCCCGCATCGCCCGTCAATTGCCGGGACAAGACGATACCCGCACGCGTGGCGGCCCTTCGATGCAAAATGAAGCCGGTTGGTCATTCAATGCTGGCTTTCAAAATAATTTCGCGTCATCGACATCATTTTGGCTCGATGCCCGCTACGGTATCGATGAGCTCGATGGATGGCTCTACACCACAACAGGACATATTTCGGGACGACTTGGCACCAAGTGGAGGCTCGCCTTTGAACCATCATATACCCGCGAGGATCAACCGCGCCAATTCGTCGAGGCTCTGTCCGGGGGAGGAGCTGGGACGTTTGGAACGACATATGTTTTTTCGCGTCTTGACCGAAGCAGATTGAGACTTCGCGTTCGGATGAATTATTTCTTCAGTCCAGATCTGAGCCTTGAAGCCTATGCCGAGCCGTACGCCGATGGCGCAAAATTCTATGACCTTGGAGAGCTTCTGCAATCCCGCGGACATAATTTGCTTCATTACAACGATGGGGCAAATTTTGGATTTAAATATCGTTCGTTCCGAAGCAACATGGTCCTTCGATGGGAATTCAGCCCGGGAAGTACACTCTTTCTCGTTTGGCAGCGTAATCTCGAAGAAGAAACACAGGAAGTCACCCGTCATGTCCGCCCGGGCTCGGCCTTCGATGCTTTTGGCGCTGACGGTGAGGATTTTGTGGCGCTGAAACTGGCATACTGGATACCTATTTCGTGATGCGAACATAGCGATTTTTCAATTCGAAGACTCAGCAGTATTTTTCGGCTGAGCGAACAAATAAAGTGTTCGCTCAGTCTTTCTTTTGATTACCCGAACATCTCCGGCCCCTTTGCGTATAAATAACGATGAGATATTTACCCACAGAATATGAGCCGAGTGCGCTCTCGAACGCACGAGCAAGAATATTTCTCTCTACGCTCCTTGGAAAGTTCGAGAAATGGATGGATGTATGATAGCGATGAATATGACCCAGAAACTTATCGCGAGCCACCTTCTTTCAGGAAATATGAAAATTGGCGAAGAAATAGGTTTGAAGATAGATCAAACGCTCACTCAGGACGCGACCGGTACGATAGTTATGCTTGAACTTGAAGCTCTTGGCATCGACGAAGTCCGCACCGAAGTCTCTGTTCAATATGTGGATCACAATCTGTTGCAGAGCGATTTTCGGAATGCCGACGACCACATTTTTCTTCGCTCTGCCTGTCGGAAGTTTGGCATTTGGTACAGCAGGCCAGGAAATGGGGTCAGCCATCCGGTTCACATGGAACGTTTCGGCATCCCCGGCAAAACACTGCTTGGAGCGGACAGTCACACCTGCGCCGCAGGTTCTTTGGGCATGCTGGCGATTGGAGCGGGGGGACTCGAAGTTGCGCTGGCTATAGCGGGAGAGCCTTTCTATTTAACTATGCCGCAAACTGTCGGGGTTAAACTGACTGGTAAATTGCCGCAATGGGTTAGCGCGAAAGATGTTATCCTCGAATTGCTTAGACGCAAAGGGGTTGATTGGGGTCTAAACAAGATAATCGAATACTACGGCGATGGGCTTTATTTCCTGTCTGCGATGGATCGCCATGTTATCGCAAATATGGGCGCGGAACTTGGCGCAACGACAAGTGTATTTCCATCCGACAATGCTGTGCATCACTTCCTCAAAAATCAGGAGCGCGGCGGTGAATTCGTAGAAATGTCAGCAGATTCTGGGGCTGAATACGACGAATATGAAGAGATCGACTTAGACAAGCTTGAACCACTTATCGCTCTGCCGAGCAATCCCGATAATGTGGTGCCGGTGCGGGAAGTCGCGGGGCGCGAGATTTATCAGTCCATGATTGGCTCATCGGCTAACCCGGGACTGAGGGATTTTGCCGTCGCGGCACTCATAGTCGAAGGACACCAAGTTCACGAGCGAGTATCTTTCGACATAAATCCGACCTCGCGTCAGATTCTCGAAAGCCTGACAGAAACAGGTTTGCTCAAAAAGCTTATTCGTGCCGGAGCGCGAATTCATCAGGCTGGATGCAATGGCTGTATCGGTATGGGACAGGCGCCCTCCCCCGGACGTATTAGTCTCCGCACAGTTCCGCGAAATTTCCCGGGGCGGTCAGGTACCGATAATGATCTTGTGTATCTTTGTTCGCCTGAGACCGCTGCGGCTTCGGCTTTGACCGGTGTCATTACCGATCCTCGAACGCTGGATATGGCGTACCCTCAACTGACAGACATTGAGGAGGTTATCATCAATGACGACATGCTCTTACGACCGCTCTCAAAAGAGGAGCGCAAGACCGAACAGCTTGAAAAAGGGTCAAATATAAAACCACTGCCACCGTTTGAGCCGCTTCACGATATTGTCCAAGGGCCAGTGCTGCTAAAGCTCAACGACGATGTCTCCACCGATGAAATTATGCCGGCGGGAACCGCAATTCTTCCGTTTAGAAGCAATATACCTGAAATCAGCAAATTTCTCTTTTCACGAGTGGATGATACGTTTTATAAACGCGCCAGGGCCGCTCAAAAAGAGGATTCATTCTCGTTCATTGTGGCTGGTCGTAACTATGGCCAAGGCTCAAGCCGTGAGCATGCCGCTATCGTTCCCCGCTATCTGGGTGTGATTGCAGTGCTTGCTATCAGCTTTGCGCGAATTCATAAGCAGAATCTTGTGAACTTTGGCGTTTTGCCCCTCCAATTTCTTGATCCTATCGACTGGCGGCGGATAGATCGGGATGATTGTCTTGTGTTGCCGCATATACGAGAGGCGATTCATAAGGCAGACCATGTTGTGGTACTTAATAGAACCAAAAATGAGAGCTATATTGCTTCGCACTCACTGACCAACAGGCAGAGAGAGATGATTCTTCAGGGCGGACTGCTGAATATCGTCCGGAATTACAGCAATGTGCCCTCAGATCGTTCACATCACAGGTAATGTCACTTGGTTCGCTTCGTATCTCCAGACCGAAAGAGCAAAAGACCGTAATCCATGTTATGTCGGTAAATATATTCCTTGCATAGATTATTCCTTTGGTCTAACTAGTAGCAACTTGTGATCGGCGAGTCTTCGCTACAAAGTTGCATGTGTGTGATTTATCTTGGACTGTATATAACTTATCGTTTGAGAGAAGGAGTCAGATTAAAGGCCAATAACAACTCGGATGACAACGGAATGAAGCAAAATGCTATTGGTTGTCTCTGTGAAATAGAGTATTTATGACTGCAAATGTGGGAGTGAGAATCAGAGTCAACAGGAAGACTCGACGGAGAAAGCGGGAGGAGGGAAATGCCTTTTATACGTGCTTTGTTAGTAGAGGAAAATAGAATCCTTCGTGAAAGCCTTGCGATGCTATTTGTCAACCAGCCCGAGATGTCCTTTAATACGATGGGCGTGGGCGAGAGTCTGATATCAGAGATAAAAGATGTCAACCCTTCGGTCGTCTTGATGGATATTAGCTTACACCGTGAGCGATCCATCCAGCACATTTCGTCTATTAAGCAAAATTGTCCTGATGTAAAGATAATCGGGATGAATTTGTCCCCTCTCGAAACGGAACTGGTGAGATTTATTCAATCCGGCGTCAATGGATTTGTCCTCAAGGATGCCAGTTTCACTGAATTAGTCGAGGCAATCCGCGTTATCATCAATGGTTCAACATTTCTTCCCCCGGGTCTTGCCGGATCGTTTATAGATCAGGTTGCGACATACAATCCCCAGTCGACATCGGCAGGCACGATGACAGCCACCAAAATCAGCAAACGGGAGAAGGAAATCATCGGACTTATTGTCGCTGGTATGAGCAATAAGGAGATGGCCGACCGGCTGAATATTTCGGCGTTTACAGTGAAAAGCCACCTGCACCGTCTGATGGAAAAATTGGGTATACATTCGCGGCTTGAGCTTGCGGCCTACGCAAATAAACACAAGATCATAGATTAGGCGCGGATTCCCACAATCGCTTCTCGAATGTAAGTGAACTGCGATTCCCGCGCTGGCCCTCAGTGGCGGGGCGGGCAGTCACCGGCGGACGGTGTGATTTTTTATTCCTGTAGCCCACCCAACGGGTGGGTTTTTATATGCCCGTGTGAAGACGAATTGAGATTGCCGCGTCGTTCGGCTGCGCCTCACTCCTCGCCAATGTCATTCCAGCACAAGCTGGAATCCAGATTAATCTTCGTGCGGGACGCCCCCGACGGGGGTCGTTACCCCAGTCGCGTACCAAGTGACCGTCAGGTCACACCGCCCTAAGAAGGTCGGCAAGACCCGACGGAAAAGTGAAAAGTGACAGGGTGAATTCTGTACCACACTCTGCCGCGGCGAACTGACAGCACGTTTGTGTCCTTCGTGGGGGATGTCCTAGTCGCGCACCAGTGACCGTCAGGTCACACCTATTCCTTCGCATAGGCTCAGGAATAGCCAAGTTACTATGTTATCAAATAAATTGAGCCTGCCCGTTTCAAGGTGTAGTT
>JAWXAN010000070.1 GCA_034439475.1 Candidatus Zixiibacteriota bacterium | reverse complement strand
GAAGATATCAGAAATTTACCAACACTTTTTGGCTATTATGCCCATTGCGAGTTTCACCTTCTGAGTCCGCCGTGGCGGATGGCAATCTCATATTCTCTTCCTCTTGTAGCGAGTCCGCCTCGGTTCGCCGCAGGCGAACGGTTCAGCGATTCTTAGTCTCATGAATATGACCTATCCCAGAGATAGTGGGAAAGAAAAGATCACACCGTCCGTCGTGACGGAGGTGGGTGACACCCCTCAAGAATATCAACACTGGTTACCGGCCTGCGCCGGAATGACATTAATAGTTAGTCGTTGAGAGGTGTCCTGTTTCAGGCGGGCAGGCGTGGCAAACTCAAATTCGCTTATCCGTGCAGGCTGGCGGCTTCATCTTAGACTTGCATAAGATTCATCGTCAAATTACACTTGGTAAACCCAAACCCGCAGCCCTTTTGCGATTGTATTGTTGACGAAAGATTATGCATAGTTTTGACCTCATACTCATGCTTGCTATCGGTTTTTCCGCCGCACTGATTTTCGGGTATATCACACAGCGCCTTGGACTTTCCCCCATTCTCGGCTATCTCCTCGCCGGGATCGTAGTCGGTCCGTTCACACCGGGATTTGTCGCCCATGCGGAATTAGCCGGACAACTCGCCGAGTTCGGCGTTATCCTCCTTATGTTCGGTGTGGGACTTCACTTCCATCTAAAAGACCTCATAGCTGTCAGGAAGATCGCCATCCCCGGAGCCGTAGGGCAGATAGTGACGGCAACTGTTCTCGGGGCGCTTGTCGCGACTTTCTGGGGCTGGTCGCTCGGAAGCGGAATCATTCTCGGTGTAGCCATTTCTGTTGCCAGTACGGTTGTGCTGACCCGTGTCCTAATGGATAATAATGTGCTGGATTCTCCCCAAGGCCATATCGCTGTCGGTTGGCTTATTGTCGAAGATATTTTTACGGTTTTGGTGCTTGTGCTTCTACCGGCATTTGCTTCATCTGTCAATGCTGAAAATGGAGGCTCAAACATATTTCTTGCCCTTGGCTCGGCAGTTTTGAAATTGGTCGTCCTCAGCGCTATCGTGCTTGTTGCAGGCAAGAGAGCAATTCCTTGGCTTCTCACCCAAGTCGCTCGCACGCGTTCACGCGAACTCTTTACCCTGACAGTACTGGCGCTCGCTCTGGCGATAGCATCGGGTTCGGCTATAATATTCGGAGCATCTTTCGCATTGGGCGCCTTTCTCGCCGGGATGGTGGTCGGCCAGTCAAAAGCAGGACTTCAGGCCGCGGCTGATGCTCTTCCCATGCGAGATGCTTTCGCGGTGCTATTTTTCATCTCGGTCGGAATGCTCTTTGATCCGAGTTTCTTGATTGCCAATCCCGGTTTGATTGTCGCCGTGCTGGCTATAATTCTCATCGCCAAACCGTTCATCGCGCTTGTTCTGGTTATTTTGTTGGGCTATTCTGTGCGAACTGCCATTACCGTTGCACTGGCTCTATCGCAGATAGGCGAGTTCTCTTTCATTCTCTCCTCGACCGCATTAAATCTTGGGTTGTTCTCGCAGGACGGCCAGAATGCCCTTATCGCCGCAGCCCTTATCACAATAAGTGTGAATCCATTGCTCTTTCGGGCATCTACCGGAATTGAAAAGTGGTTGCGGGGCAGACCGGCGCTTTGGAAGTTGCTTCACAAGCGAGCCGATGCCCGTGCAAAAAAGTCAAATATCGATGCCATTGCCAAGCTCTCCACCGAGGATGAAACAAACCGCGCTATTGTTATCGGCTATGGGCCGGTGGGTCAGACGGTTACTCGGATACTCGAGGATTTTGGCATTCATCCGGTTGTGGTCGAACTCAATATCGATACGGTCGACAGGCTCAACACACAGGGGATAACATCCATTTACGGCGATGCCGCGCGGCCTGAAATCCTCACCGCCGCAGGGGTGGTACAGGCGAAATTTCTTATTATCACTATTCCCGATTTGTTGAGCCGCATACCGGTCATATCGATCGCGAGAGAACTGAACGACAGTATCGTTATTCTGGTCAGAGCGCGCTATCTGGCAGAGAGGGTGATGCTTGAAGATTTGGGCGCAACATCGGTCTGCTATGAAGAGGCCGAAGCGGCAGTCGGGCTCTCGGAATTCCTTTTGCGGGCTGTGGGTGTGGAGGAGAGACTTATCCAAGCCGAGTCCGGCAAGATCCGAGCAGAACTGACGGAGTAAGGGGGGATATCGAAACAGGCTCACAACCCGTCATTGCCGCGTTTCGCTTTCTAAAGCGAAACGCGGCAATCTCAGTTCTCTTCGTCTTGGAGCGCGGGTCATTCTTATGCCCCACGAGTCTTCTCTGCCCGACACCAACGTTAAAATCACACCGTCCGTCACGGCTGAGTGTGGTACAAGACTGAAGAGAAGATGGACCCCCTAGCTTTCCCACCACAGCGGGCAGGCGCTGGGGTGACATTGCAATGAGTCATTGCGAGGAATGACTTCTGAGGCGCGATGAAGCAATTTCAGTTGATGTTCCGTTAGGTCTTGCACACATCGAAGATGTGAGTGTGACCTGACGGCCACACTGTGCGCGACAGTCCGCCGCGGCGGACCACACGAAAATTAAAGATATTCTGCTGAGCCTTATACCCGGATTCAGTCGCTAAAGAGATCGTCGAATTTTTTCTTGAGCGAATCTTTCGTGTCCGTTTTTTTCACAAGTCCACCGGGTCCTTTAATGGCCAGACGCATCTGGAAGAAATCACAGAAATTACTTTTCTCTTTGTGAGGGATATTGGTCTCGATCGGTTCCATGCACTGAAAGCGTCGGGTCGGGTCAAAATGCCGGCATCCGCGGCAACAACGCAGATCAGCAAGGCAGGCAACACAGGCATCAGCTCGGTTAACCCGGTCGGCAATGCCGGTTGGTTTCCCACAATTCCAACATATAAGTCCGTCTGTTGCCATAGCCTATCCTTTCGTTTCGCCTGAATAAATATATACTATTGCCCGAAATCGCCAAGGGCAAAAGTAAGTTTTGCTGAAACGGTAGGATTTTTTTAAGAGAATTCTCTAATATCGCTAATTCAGTTCACGGATAATCTGGTTGGCGAACTCATCAGTCGAGCAGGTGCCGCCTAGATCGCGGGTCAGGTGATTGTCAACAGCCAGAGTGTAGATCATCGCCCGCCAGATTTTATTGGCGGCTTCGTGCTCCCCGATATGGCGAAGCATCAGCACGGCGGAAAAAATAAGCGCACTCGGATTGGCGATATTTTTTCCGGCAATATCCGGCGCGGTGCCATGAACGGCCTCAAACAGGGCGCAATTCTCGCCGATATTTGCGCCCGGGACAAGTCCCAATCCTCCGACAAGTCCGGCGGCCAAATCTGAGACAATGTCCCCGAAAAGATTGCCCAATACGAGCATATCGTATTGGGTCGGATCCAGGACCAAATCCATACAGAGCGCGTCGATTATCCGATTGTTTGAGACAATGTCTGGATAGTCTTTTGCGACCTCCTCAAAAACCGACAGAAATAGCCCATCGGTGATTTTCATGATATTGGCCTTGTGAACGAGCGTAATCTTTTTGCGGCCATTGGCGCGGGCATATTCGAATGCCCATTTGGCAATCCGCCGCGATGCCTTTTCGGTGACTACTTTTGTGGCATGGGTCACGCCCGGCGAGACGACAGTTTCTATGCCGGCATAGAGATCCTCGGTGTTTTCCCGCACGACTATCAAATTCACATTATGGTAGCGCCGATTCAGACCGCTTATCGATTTGACCGGACGGAGATTCACATAGAGGTCCAGCTTTTGTCTCAGAGTGACATTGGCCGATTTGAAGCCTTTGCCGATTGGTGTTGTAAGGGGGCCTTTGAGAGCAATCTTATTTTTGCTAATGGACTCAATAAGCGAATCGGGAACGGTCGAGCCAAATTTTTCAATCGCCTGGAGTCCTCCAAGCTGGTAATCCCAGTCAATATCCACTCGGGCGGCATCCAGTATTCGCACAGTTGCGGCGGTAACTTCGGGGCCGATGCCATCGCCCGGGATAAGGGTAATTGTGTGCTTTGCCATTTTCCTCTTTTGTTAAACTCGACATATTTTACTGAAAAACCGGCACGAATAAAAGCCCGATTCCATGCATAAATGATTTTTTCTATGAAAGATGTCGCACAACTTCAACTATTGTCTTGACATTAAGGCTTCAAGATTTTATAATTGCGTCTCTGACTGTTGTTAATTCCTCGCGCACACTGACTAAGCATCAGGCTTACCGAACATGAAACGGTATAAGTCTTGCTGTTTATCCGCCATCGTTGCCTCACAGGCAACTTGAGCGCCTGTTCTCGTGACCGGAGCTTTTGCTATACATAAAATTTATGACACATAACCCTTCCCTCGCGGGAGGACGTGTGTGCATTCGCCCGCAGTGGGGGGGAAGCCCGTCCCAGTTGAGAGATTGGGGCGGGTGAATTTTATGGGGAGGTAAGGATAGCTTCAATTATGAGCATAAATCACTCGTAATCGGATTCGAGGTACTCTTTGGTAGTCGATTGGCGGGAGAGACGCTGAGAGAGTTTTTTCGAAAATTCGACCGCCGAGTTTTCGCCATAGACTTTGAGCATATGATTCATGGCGATAACTTCGGATATAACTGTGATGTTTTTCCCCGGCGATATCGGCACATTGAGAATCGGGATTTGCACCCCCAGAATAGTTGTCGTGTTGTCTTCAAGCCCCAGCCGCTCATAGGTCGCGGTTTCATCCCATGTGGTCAGATGAACTTCGACTTCGACACGCTTCTGCAGACGAATGGCGCGGATACCGAAAAGCTCCTCAAGGTCGATAATCCCCACGCCGCGAATTTCCATATGATGCCCAAGCAGTTCCGAGCCTGAGCCGATAATGACATCGGGAGCCACACGAGTAATCTTGCAGATATCATCGGCGACCAAACGATGCCCACGCTCGACGAGGTCAAGGGCGACTTCTGATTTTCCAATTCCCGAGCGGCCGGTATAAAGCAGTCCGACACCGTAGACATCGACAAGTGTGCCATGGACATTTGTTGAAGGGGCAAATTTGTGATCTAAAAACGCCGAAAGCCGGTTAGTCAGCTCGGCCGTTGTCAATCGGCTGGAGATGATGGCCGTGTTATACCTGTCACCGCAATCGATAAACTCAAGCGGCGGCGTGATCCCTTTGGATATTATCACAAGCGGAATGTCGGCGGCGAACATCATATTCGAAATTTCAAGCAGGCGTTCTTGGGCGAGCTGAGCCATGTAGCCGACCTCGGTTTCACCCAGGACCTGAATGCGTTTGTTGGGAAAGCGTTCGAAATAGCCGGTGAGGGCAAGTCCCGGCCGGTGGACTTCGGCATTGAGAATATCTTTTTGCAGGCCGGAGGAATTTGAACTGAGGAGGGTCAGTTCAAGTTCATTGGTGCGCGAGAGGTAGAGTTGTTCAACTGTTATAGTCGCCATGGTAAAATCAATATAGAATTATCATGCGACACGGGGCAAGCTTGTATTTATTAAAAAACCCCGCCGAAGCGGGGTTCCTCTGTGATTTTGGCGGGCTGTGCCATCACCGTATTAAGAACGAGAAGTCTATTTCTTTTCAAGAGCCTGAAGCCGGGCGCGAAGTTCTTCGAGCTCGGCCTGAAGTTTTTTCATGCTTTGCTGGTATTCATCAGAGTCAAATGACCATGAGCCGTCATCATTATTCCCGCGATGGAGACCGCGCATTGCTGGCATATTGAAATTGAAGTTCCCCATATCGGGTATCGAGAAGTTATTCATATTTCCCCAGGTCGATTCGTATTCGCGCTCTTCGACGGTGACCGAGATTATCATTTTATTTTTATTGCGAGTGATAGACAATTCGGCCTTTTCGCCGTCTTTTTTGTCGCGGATGACCGATTGCAGATCGCCGGAATCAAAAATTTCATCGCCGTCGGCTGAAATAATCACATCGCCGGCTTTGAGACCCGCCTTGGATGCCGGGGAATCTTTCTCGACCTCGGTCACAACCACGCCGCCTTTGCCGGTCACGCCAAAATAGTCCGAAAGCTGGTCGTTGAGTTCAAAGAGCGAGACGCCGATATACCCCTGCAATGACATAGAAGTATTCATTCTATTCGGAGCATTTGGGGTTTGCGGAGCGCGAGGGGCTTTAGGGGCATTATCACTGCGAAACATCCGCATATTGTCATTATCGTTGTCATCGCGCTCATCAAGAGTCGCTTTGAGGTTCAGCTCTTTACCGTCGCGCATAATTTTGACGGTGACTTCGTCACCGGCTTTTCCGGCAGAGACTTTGGCAATAAGCTCATCTTCGTCTGTAATTCTGTCGCCATTGAGGGCGATAATAATATCGTCTTCTTCGATTCCGGCCTTTTCGGCGGGAGAGTCATCGACGACGGAATTGACAATGACGCCATAAGCAACTTTGAGTTTGAAGGCGTCCACGAGGTCGTCATCGACTGTTTGGGTAAAGACACCGAGGCGGGCATGATTGGTGTTCGGGGAGCGTTTGGAGCGATATTTTGTCTGGGCGATAGTGTCGCCGCCGATGAAAAGCACAGCCAATGCAAAGATAAGAGACTGCGGGAGAATCCTTTTCATAGTGTTAGTACTCCTTTAAAAAAGTGGTTGTTGGTCGTATATCTGGTCGGTTGTACGTGAGTTTTTTTGATTTGTTCCGCAAGGCTCAAGCGGGCATTTTAATTTTTATTATAGATAAAATAGGACGGAAAAAGGCGTTGACAACGGCCGGAAAAGGGATATACTATTGCCTGCCTTTGAAGCGGTTACGGAGCTTTTGTGAGACAATCAGTTAGCACAAGAGCGGGGTAGCTGTTTTTGGGGGCGTCGTTCAAATTGAATCATTGTCTGACACTCCCGTGTAGCTCAGTTGGTAGAGCAGCTGACTGTTAATCAGCGGGTCGCAGGTTCGAGTCCTGCCGCGGGAGCTATTTAGAACGATTTTGCGAACTAGGCAAAAATTCAGGCAATTCGAAGATTTCTAAAGTGATCTTGTTAAAAATGTTCCTTCAGGTTACACTTATCCCTCGGTAAAGCCTCGGTATGGGCAAGGCCCGACGGAACATTGAAATGGAACACCCGGCTCCGGATGAGCCAAGACGGTGCGAATACCAACAGGAGAGTTTATGACCGATAGAGAGTTTCTCAGACACACAATAGCCACTCTCGCATACCGCGCGGCCAAGACAATGCGCGGAGCACCGGAGTCATTTGCAGATTTTAAACCGGGGCCTACCTCAAAAACTCCGGTTCAGGTTGTGGCGCACATGGGGGATGTGTTCGACTGGGCATTCACCATGGTGAGCGGGAATATCAAGTGGAACGATGCCACGCCTCTCCCTTGGACGCAGGAATGCGAACGCTTTTTTAAAGCACTTGGCAAGTTCGATGATGCACTCTCTACAGAGGGGCCGATTGCAACGGATCTGACGAAAATCTTCCAAGGGCCGATTGCCGATGCCCTGACGCATACCGGACAACTGGCGATGCTCCGGCGTCTTCATGGCGCTCCGATGAAAGGAGAAAGCTACAGTCAAGCGAATATAGCAATGGGTCGGATTGGATTGGCGCAGGTCCCCGCCGATCCCAGGAATGAATTCGACTAAGCGGTCTTTTCGGTGGCGCATGGGCAGTGGTAGAACCGTTCCCTCAGCTCTCGCTTGCGACGCGATTTGAGCGAGGCAGAAGTGTCACCTGACGGTTCACTTTTTCTGGAGTTACATTCTTCTTTACAGCCGCCCAACAATTTATATTGCCATATAGGACTTCAACGAGAACATTTGACCTCGCTCAGTGAACGCGGTATCATAATAGTAGATGAGAAGACATTGAATTGCCCGACTGGCAAGAGAGTATACGTCAAAACGATATGCACGGATTGTAAAATATGTCAGCGCACAAAAAGCCGCTCAAACTCTACATTCTTCGCTGCCGCGATAATAGTCTGTATACCGGAATAACAACTGATATAGACGAGCGGCTTCGTGCGCACAACGCTGGTAATGCAGCCAAATACACTCGCGCTCGTCTACCGGTCAATGTGGTCTACACAGAACAGTGCAGTTCGCGATCACTTGCTCTCAAAAGAGAATGGCAGATTAAAGGATGGACCAAACGGAAAAAAGAGGCGTTTGTGAAGGAGTCTGCTCAACCATTCATCAAGGCCGGACAGCCGCATTGATTTCGCTGATTCGAGCATTACGACTCTTGTTTGACAAATAGTCCCAACTGGTTGGGCTCATGCTCAGCCAATCTTCTCCCGATATATTTACTATGATCCTGTCAAACGTAAAGTAACCTGCCCCGGTGAATCCTTGATGAAAAATTCCCTGCGGCAGGTATATATGTTTGACCTATCAATAACGTTAAGCGCTGGACGAAAAGACAATGACCGGAACCACTCTCCTTATCGGGCTCATCACCGGATCGGTTGGCTCCGGATTTTTCATCTATGGCAAAAAGCAACGCCGGTGGCTGCCGATGCTCTCAGGAGCCCTGTTGTGTGTCGCGCCTTATTTTGTCGAGAACCTGACACTGCTTGTGTGCCTGTCGATAGTTCTCTGCACTGTCCCCTTTGTTATCAAGGGTGACTGAATGATAAAATACTTCGTTACACTTTTACTAATGGTATTATTCATTTTCATCCATTTAGACTAATGGAATCGACCAATGAGAAAAGTGAAAATTTCAGCGCAAGTGACCTTACTCATGTCTTAAGCTTCCCCGGTCAGTGTAAAAATAGCGCGTCGAGACTGACACCCAAGGCGGAACCACTGTCCACCATGGTGTGAAGGCAGGCGGTCCTTTCTTCGAAGCTTATTTTTTCGCAACCGTCGCTTTCGCCCGCAGCCAGTCTTTGAGATAGAGCTTACTTCCGTACAATGGCTCGGTCAAAATGCGATCGGCTACAGCGCTATTGTCCTGATCATCCTGTTCAAACCAGCCGAAGTAGTGGCCGGTCGTTTTCAAAATGTAGCTTCGGCTGAAGCCGGACTTGATCTTAACAGTATCAAATGACAAATTGACCCATTCATCTGTGATTGTCCGGAAGTAGTCCTGATCCTGGTCAGCGAGAATTGACGCAATATTTTCCCCCTTGTTTGTCAGCGCCTGACGCAAGTGAGCTTCCGTAAGCTCGAACGCGGCATCTTCGGAGTAATCTATTTCAACCGCATCGACCTTCCACAGTCCGGATGTCCCTTCAAGTTTCACACGGACTTTACTGTCAGTTACCGCAAGATCAATTAAAACTATTCGCTCGCCAAAGACTCGTCCGCCTACTCCTGCAATTGAACCATTGCGGACCCAATGGTCATTATCCCACACCGAAACTTCAAGCCCGCCCTCGCGAAACATCCATCCAACCAGCTTAAAAAATTCAGATCGGTCATTGTCGAGCTTGTGATAGTACTGCAGTTTTGATGGACCGCGCAACGAGAAGAGCTTGTTGAGAGCGTAGTCGGCAAGGTCTGAGTTCATGCAGGTCACGATAAGTTTGGCGCGGCGTGCTTCGGGCGGACAGTTAAATTCAACTGTGACGGCATCGCGAAGATCTTCCTCATTTTCAGGATCGATTTCAATCAGATTGGCTGTATACGAAGAGCTATCTCTGGATACGACCAGCGATGTGACATCGCGCCCTCGTTCATCGCGAGCCATTCTGCAGGGAATACGATCTCCAACGGTATGTAGTGTGCCGTAGATATCTGTAACGACCTCTGTCCCTAACGGATGATCTACTGCCATCAGGCTCACCGAATTGGTCAGATGAGTTTCAGGCGAGTCGTTTCGAATACTGAGAGTCAGACTGTCACCAGATGGCCCTAAGTGTCTCAGCACATCGGTTGCAGTTCGCTCAAGTTTGCCGCAAATTGCGCCTACATAGGTTTCGGATTCGAGATGAAGGCTGTCATCCTTGAGCGAATAAGCGAGCGGACAGGAACCCCACCCGCCGCCGGAGCTAGGAGGGTAACGGATACCGACAGTCACCCCAGTCTGGCCTTCGGCAGTTGCAACAATGCCCAAGACGACGACTGCGAGTGTGCTCGCCGTAGATAACAGGCCAGCGAACAGATCTTCGCGGTGCACCTGCACAAGCGCAATACTGTCCAATGGGATACTTCCCCCAAATGCATCTGTCTTATTTTCGGTTGTTGTCACCGATCCTAACCCCAAGATATTGTAATTCATAAAACGTCCATTGGATAATCGATAGACATTGCCGTTCCTTGTCAGAACTTCCATGCGGCCTTTAGTGTTCGCTGTCAGACCCTGTGGCGGCACCCACTGCCGGTAGGGTACGCAACTATTGAGCATAAGAAATGTCATCAGAATCAATGTAATTGTTGAAGGCGTTATCTTTTTCATAATAGTCTCTCTTCTTTCTATAAACCTAAAATCTAATTTATGCCAGCGTTCAGCATTATGGAAAAGTAGTTTCCCGACATATTGACCTTAAAATTTGTGCCGGGGGAGTAGTTTTCCTCCACTTTGGCGTCGGGTGAGAAGACGTGCCGCGCAGTGAATATCATGCTGTATCGTGAGGTCGCGGCGGCGGGCAATTCCAGCATCGCAACCAGCGGGACGCCGAGAGTACTGTGTGTTTCGATCCTAATGTATTCCAGTGTGCCAAAGCTGGAGGGTATGGGGAGGTTATAGGTAGTATGTGACTCGAGTTTCTGAACCGTTATACCGCTTCCAAACGAAACAGCGGCGGAACCGGTGCGAGTTCGAAACGGAGTCACAACTAACCCGACACTGGCGGCCGATTTGATGAACTGGTTTGCGTTCGGGGTGCCTCCATTTAGAAAATCTAAAAAGATTCCTAGCCGCTCCGAGAATTGAAAGCGGAAACCCGCGGTAATTGAAGTGGACGGCTCACCAATACGGGAGTTGCCAGCAACTCCATATGAGGCCAGCACGGTATCCAATCCTGATTTGATCGAAGATGTACCGGCCGTAGCGAGCCCAATACCCAGCCCTGTGATCAGACGCGGAAAACTGACCGGTGTGTGCACCTTTGTAATCTTGAGCGCGCTGTCGACGGCAGGCAGACCTGCAAGCTCTGCCGCTGACCGTTTCGAAGCGGCTGTGGCGCTGTCTGCGCTAAGAATCGCAAGTATGCAGAACATAAAGGCCGACGAAGATAAATAATATTTCATGTTTCTTCTTCTCCTATTCGCGGCGCCAGAGATATGGGCAGAAAACCAACCTTCTGGCGCCCGTCTTAATGTCAATGAGCTCTATTTCCCAGCGATCGCCTCATCGGCGCACCGGATGAAAATAGAGTAGTCGTTTTTGCCATTTGAGTTTATTTCAAGATCGCTTTTGAGCGAGCCCGCCCCTGGCGCGTTGGCGGGAGTGATCTTTTGCAGCTTGGAACTGCCCACTGTCCAGTTACGTGTTGTGAATCGTCCCCTATGTTTTTCCATTACTTTCGCCCTCAGAGATGGACCAAGGGGCTGACCGTCCAACGGATTGACCGGAGTCAGGGTCAATGTGCCTTCAGCTTTGAAAGATAACTCATAATTGAGATCATGAGTTATTGTCACTACCTGTTCGAGTGTAACCGGTCCCTGCGCGTAGAGGTAATCATCGCCATCGTTGCAGAATGGTTTCGGAATGACCTGGTCGTAAAACACTACGAATTCCTGAACCTTGGTTTCGGGAACTACGGGAACGGCATGAGCAAGATTCAAAATCATCGCATGGCCGTCGGTTCCTATCGGAACGTCGTTTTGCACCTGTCCAATCGGTCCTCCGATAAGTCCCTGTAATTCGTGCGGGAGACCATTATAGATAATTGCTGGTATCGTTCGAAATGGAGAGGGATTTATCTGCTCGGTCTGGATTACCGGAGTAGTTGCGTCAAGCAAGCCGCTTCGGAAAAAATCACCGACCACGAACTGCTCGGCAACTTCCCAATTGAGGACTTGGTGATCGGCCGTGCCGGGGATCAATGCTTCAAAATGAACATTGCCGACCGTCCACTCGCCCATAGTAAACAGTCGTAAATGAAAACGGACTGACATATAATCACCGCAGGCGAGTTGAATAACGCCGCCGGTCCATCCGCCATCGCCGTAACTGGTTTGAACATCTCCAATAGCATCATCCCATCGTGAGTTAAAGGGCGCAACAGCCGGAAAGCCCAATGCCGATCGGTCACCATCCAGACCCATTAATGCGGCGCGAATTTGTCTTGGATCGCATTTCCCAAAAAAGATTAGGTTAATCGGGTCTTGCGGTTCTCCCTCGAAGTTGTTCGATGTGAATGGCCAGAACGTCAGTGATTTGCTGCCTGCCGATATCGTCACCTGCCCCGACGGATCAGGAGCAGAGGCCGCCGGACTCAGCGCGGCGTTTTCGTTGTTGGCCCTCGCCGAGAAGTTGTCGGCATAATTCATGGGGTTTTTATTCTCTTGGCAGGCGCCGGCTATTAATGCCAGTGCCATACACACAAACAGAGCGATCATTCGTGAAATCATAGTGTTCCTTCTCCTGTCATTGTTTTAATTGCTGATTGTATGAGTTTGGTCGTACTAACCCTCTGAGTTTCGTTCGTACTCATTTCTTCCTTTCGAGCCATTTTGTTTACCATGTCTCTATGCAAGGCAAGGTTAGTGCCAAAGACATTCGACTTGCTCGAAACTGTCTGAAGCTAAAGCCAGACAAGGGTGTGGACAGCAGCAAGATCAAGACGAAATTAATAGCGAGAGGATAGAAACTATACAATTGAGGCTGAATTGGTGGTTACTTGCTTTCAATCAATCAGTACTAAAAGGTTGACCTCACGGCATTGCCTTCCTATTTTGAGATGGAAGACACGCACCAAAGAAATTGAGAAAAATGAGCGCAATGCAACCCGATCCGAGAAATTGGCAGGCCGTAGAGGAACTGCGTCTGATTAACACAGTAGTCGGCCGTATTTGTCAGGTCCGCGAAGTAAATCACATCATGAATATCATTCTTACTGAGTTGACAAGAGTAACCGAAGCGGATCAGGGAGTCATAAGCATCGTGTCAAAAAAGCAAGCTGACGCATTAACGACAGTTATTCGCAATAATGACCGACGAAATTCTGAACTTCCTTTTCAAATAAGCCAATCACTTGCTGGCTGGGTGCTCTCTCACCGCCAGTTAGCGCGGATTGATGATCTGGACACTGACAGACGTTTTCAGGATCTCGATTCCGATAATGGGCGGTTCACGTCGGCGATCTGTTGCCCGCTCTTAGTTCGGGACGAGGCGATAGGAGTAGTAGCGCTAGTGCGATCACGTCAGAAGGGACCATTCACCGAGGACCATTGCCGTTTAGTTGGAATTCTTTCGGCCCAGTCTGCGCAAATACTCGCCAACGCACAGCTCTTGAAAGACCTGGCTCAGAACAACGAACTGCTTGAGTTATCGTACAAACAGCTTAAGGATGAAAACGCAATATTGCGCACGGAGCTTGGGGTTGGCCCTTCTTTTGAGAATATCGTCGGTTCGTCTCGCGCAATTCGTCATGTGCTTATGCTGGCGTCAAAGTTTAGCGCTAATAACGCTCCGGTACTTATCACAGGGGAAACCGGCACGGGGAAGGAACTCATTGCCCGGGCAATTCACGCGAACAGCGATCTCCGGCACCAGCCATTTGTTGTGAAAAACTGCGCAATTAAAACAGAGTCGCTGCTTGAATCAGAGCTCTTCGGCCACGTCAGGGGAGCATTCACCGGCGCAGACAAGGAAAAGCCGGGACTATTCAAAGAGGCTCAAGGTGGTACTATCTTTCTTGATGAAATTGGGGATGCGCCGCTGTCAACCCAGGCTGCGATTTTGCGTGTCATCCAGTCGGGTGAAATCAGGCCAGTTGGCGCAAGTAAGACCGAAACAGTAAAGGTGCGAGTCCTGTCGGCCACAAATCGCAACCTTAAGGACGAAATCGCCAAGGGCACGTTTCGGGAAGATCTTTACTATCGACTGAACACATTCACGATCGAACTGCCGCCATTGAGAGAACGACGCGACGATATTCCGCTGTTGGTGCAACATGCTCTTTCCTTGCTGCGCATCAAGCTCAATGCGCCAAATCTGGCTGTCTCATCGGAAGCGCTTGACACCCTTTACCGATATTCCTGGCCCGGAAACGCTCGGCAGCTCGAACATGTGATCGAGCGCGCGGCGGTCGTCTGCAATCCAGAAACTGAGATTAAGCCTTATCATCTATCTCCTGAAATCCACGATGAGACTGAGGAAATCTCAAGTATTGGTACTTCGCTTGGGGAAATGCGTCAGGCCGTTGAAAAATTAGAGAAGACCATGATTGTGTCAACGCTTGCCGAAACCAATGGCAATATCATGCGCACAGCAGATCAGTTGGGTTTGACTCGAAAGGGGCTGAAAGACAAAATGGTCCGTTACGGTTTCAAGCTGCCTGCCGATTAATCAAGCATGCTCAACTGCTGCTTCCATATATCAGCTTTCGATATTCTGGCTGCGCCTCTAATGACCTCCATAACGGATCGACCTTGAAATATGGCTTCGAGACAAACCCCGGCAGGCTGAGCATATATTGAATCTGCCCAATCGCTTGTTCCTGCTCTCCTACAATCACCAGAATTTCGGCCATATTAAGAAGAAGAAAAAGGGCATCAAATGAATCGCGAGAGGTCGGCAATAATTCCAATGCCTTCTGTCCGAATTGCACCCCCTTTTCTTTCTCGCCCAATTCGGCATAAGCCAATCCAAGATAGCTGTTATATCGGGCGGCGTTCGGCGCGGTGGCAAGTCGCGGCGCTATCCAGTTACGTGCCGAATCAGCATAAGCACGCCGCATATAGGAATTGGACCTCAATCGGTTTATTTGACTCAGAAACAGATAGTACGCTGCGGTGTCATCCATAACTGGGATATGGGTCATTTCGGGAGATACATTCGGTTGGACAATTCGCTGAAGCCACCAATAGTAGTGACTTCTTTGCAGATTTGCTTCAGGTGGAGCTTTTGCAAGTGTCCCTCGCGCGGCTTCAATATCGCCGTCCTCTAGAATGGACAACCATGCCTTATAAATATATGCCAGCGACCAGTCTGGACAAAGCGTTATGGCGCGATCGAGGTATATGTGCGCATCGGAATATTGCCGCATCAGTCCATATGTCAGCCCAACTTCAAATGCTTTAAGATGTGAGCGTGGATCGATCTTTTGAGACTGTTTAAAATGCTCCAAAGCCATGGGGAGATTTCCCTGACGCCGTTCTACGGCGGCGATGGCATTCAGCAATTCGCAATTATTAGGATCTAACCGAAGTGCAATATAGAATTGCTCTAGCGCTCGTATATAGTCAAGCTCGCAATGATAATAGTAGTAGCCGAGTGCGAGGTATGCTTCAGGAAGATCACTTTTAAGCGTCATCGCACGATCTGCCGCTTGCCGCGCTCGGAGGCATCGACTATCAGTACGATCAAAATACTCCCAAAACATACTGGCGTGACATCGCGCAAGCATAGCATAAGCCATCGCAAAGCTCGAGTCTTCGGCAACCGCATTTTCGTACATTCCGATTGCGAACCGAATGTCCTCGTGAGACCAGCCCCGATTAAAGTAGTCGTTGCCTCTTAAGAAGAAATCGTATGCGCTCAGACTAAAAGTGGGCGGTGGTAGATTCCTGCCAGTAGTGTCGCTCAGATGCAGGGCCTTTTTCACATCAACTGCGAGTTCATTCTGAACGGCAAATAGTCCATTCAGATTTCTGTCGTACACTTTGGCCCATCTCATTCGACCAGTGCGAACGTCGGCAAGATTCGCGCTTATGCGGAGATTATCACCGTTCGTATTGGCGCTTCTCTGAATGCCGCCGGTCAGGATGAAGGCGACCGCCAGTTCGCGGCCGATCTCTTGAATAGTCTTACTGCTCCCTCTGTAGTTCATAACGCTCTGCCGTGAGATAACGCTGACGGCCGTGTCTTGGGCGAGTCCTGCGATTATCGCATCAGTCATGCCATCAGCGAAATATCCTTGCGACGGTCCTCCGGTGTTTTCGAAGGGGAGCACGGCGATTGTCCTTCGTTCTGAATCATCTGTTTCCTCATGCCCGCCGTACCGGACTATGGCCGTACCTGCGCTTAAAATAATCACCGCGATAATTGCTGACAAAGCGACCCGGACTGAACGCCGCCACAAGAGGCCTGATGCGGGCTCCGCAGTCTGTTGTCCGAGCGCTGCACAAATCTCTGACGTATCACCAAATCGTTGATCCGGATTCTTTTCGAGCAATTGATTAATCGTGTCAATCAAAAACTGAGGCAGATCAGAACGGAGCGTAGTTATCGGTGCGGGGGTCAGATTCAGGATTTGGTATTGAACGACCGCTTCGTAGTCACCAGAGAACGGCTTTGTTCCGGTTGCTAGTTCGTACAAAAGCACACCCAGCGAGAACTGGTCAGACTGTGGTGACGGAGCATTTCCTGAAATCAGCTCAGGGGCCATATAGGATATTGTGCCGGAATAGTCAGCGTAACTCAGGGAATCGGCAAACGTCCGCGCTATTCCGAAATCAAATACCCGAGTCCGGCCATCGTCACCGCGAATAATGTTGGACGGCTTAATGTCCCCGTGACAAATGCCTGCGTGGTGAGCCGCAGAAAGAGCGGCAGCAACATCCACAGCTATTGATTGCAGCTGATCTTGTGAGACACTCCCTACTATACTGGAAAGGAGTTTACCTTCTATCCACTCCATGACCATCACGAGCCGATTGTCAATCTCAACGAGATCATAAATAGAGCCAATGTTTGGATGGCTCACAGACGCTAATGCTTGCGCTTCTTGCTGAAGCCGCATACGGACATCAACTGGCCGCTGATGGTCAATGGCCAGAACCTTGAGCGCAACCTTCCTATGAAGTCTTGTATCGTTCGCAAGATAAACTTCCCCCATCCCGCCCGAACCAGCAAGCCGTACAATCTCATAAGAGCCAATCATCATGCCCGGTTTAAATGATGATTCATGTGCCATGACTCGAATTATCCCTTTAAGGTTTTGATGAGTACGATCTGATTGATTAAGTAAAGATCATTCCAATTCTATTTAAAAGCAAGCTAAAACATCCTTTTACAATATCACCCCTGAGAGGTGGCGGAAACAATGGTTAGTTACCAGCCATGCAAACGACGCGCTTCTCTTCATTGGAGCAATTCTACCGGATCATATGCTCAGAGAAACTTTGACTTCACTTTCAAGATCTCGTGACTCAGCCAAAATAAACACTAAATCTCGAAAGAAGGATTATACCCTTGTGGACGAGGGAGCAGTATACAAGATTGCGGTCACTTTTGAGTATTTCTTCTCAATCCTGATGAATCTCCGCGCTCAAAAGTTGCGACATTGTCCCCCCAAAATAAAATGAACATTTTATTCTTGATTTATGTATTAGTTGTGTCGACACTTAGTGTAGACTATTTTAAAATATGAAAAGTCTTTTAAAACAATTTCAACTCTTTATCGCTCTGCTGGCGATGGTCTCATTATTCGAGACCAGATGTATTTGTAGTATTGTCTATCCTTCTGATTCAAAAGCGGTAACCACTGCTTCGCCTACGGACACGCCTCCGGCCTCTCCATGCTGTCACAGTGAAACCTCTTCAAGTACTACTTCACCCTGTCATTCCTCCTCTGATCATTCACGTAGTCATAGCTGTTGCCCAGGGTGGTTCTACTACTTGAAGGCTGGCGACCAAGTCGGAGAGATCAATACTTTATCTCTGCTTTCTTACGGACCGTATTTGCCCTCCCTGATACAAGGTATGCAATCTTCTCTTGAAGATTATTCCACATATAATGCTCATGCCCTTGAACTCTTCTTCGACCATTCACCGGGGACATTCTCAGTTCTTCGCCTCTGATTTTTTCTTGCAGATCGTTTTTAACTGGACGATCTGCTAATCCCACACCAACATTGTTAAGGCGTTTTGTTGTCTAAGGGCAACACTACATCTTCGAAAACTATCAACTTTGCTATGCACGAAGTATAGCTGAAGGAATGAACATGGTTCCTCAAATAGGAATTGAGATCTGCATTAGAGTTGTTGCAAGTTTGCTATTTCTTAATGGTATTGCAGACGCGCAGGTGACGAATGAGACACCTGACGTTCTCTATGCCGATACGCTGACGATTAGCTCGCTCCTCTCGCAGGTTCTTGAGCGAAACGACCGCTTGGCGGCATCAAGGCTCATGATAGAATCGGCTCGCGAGAAATCATCGGCTTCCGGCGCTTGGACCGATCCAATGCTTATGGTTGGCATTGAGAATTTGCCCACCTCGTTCGACGTTAACCAAGACCCAATGACCATGAAGACTCTTGGTCTTTCTTGGGAGCTCCCCTATTCCGGCAGGCGAGGCTTTGAACGTAAGGCCTCGTTTGCGGAGATTGACCAAGCGGCTGCAGACAGCGCGATGAAGGAGCTTGAGGTGGAGTCGGCTTCGATTATGGCGTTCTATCAACTCTACTTTCGACAGACTACATTGGAGCGTCTTGTCCGCCAGCATGCTCTTGATGACCAGCTTACCGCATCGGCTCATGCTCGATTTAGTTCTAACTTAGCAGGACAGGACGAGGTCTTGGCGCTTGAAAGTGAAAAATGGCGGCATGAAGCTGCAATAATCAATTATAGCCAGGAACTTATCGAGGCAACTATTCAAATTAACGCCCTTCGTGGAAACGAGGATTTATCTCGACCTGTTGTCGCGCTCTTGCCGGATAGCCTTCCAGTGCCCACATCGCCCATCGCTTGGCTAAATCAAGCAGAAAAGCATAATCCTGAACTCATTCGACTACAGGGACAGAGTGAGTCATTGAGACTATCAGCACAAGCCAACAAACGGATGTCATGGCCTATGATTGAACTGAGGACAGAATACGGATTTCGCTCCGGTTCAGATATAGGGATGGGCGGTGATGAAATGCCTCGCGATGATATGGTCAGTTTTGGCGCTAATGTATCATTACCGCTTTTCAATGGTCGTTCGCAGAAAAAGATGGCTCATTCCATGGTAATAATGAGTCAAAGCGTTGAGCGTGAGCTTTCCCAGCGCCGACGTGAACTTTATGCCGAATTGACAGCATTATTTGAGAAAGCAATTCGCATTCAGGAACAAATTCATCTTTATGAGAACCGCATTCTTCCTGCCTCAGAAGACGCTCTCCGAATCGGAATGTCTGGATATTCTTCCAATCGTACACCATATAGTTCTGTAATCCAGCAGGCAAGAGCGGTTCAAGACAACGCCATATCCCTTGAGCAACTGAAGCTTGATTTGGCAATGACACTACTTCAAGCGGGAATGCGAACTGGTGAGATTTCTATCTCACCCAACAATACAATCGAATAAGTAAGGCAAATCAATATGACAGAAGAACACAACGTACATAATTTTAATGACCCAAATGCAATGCCAGAAGGCGAAGAAGCTCCTCCTCCCGGTACGAAAACGATGTCAATTGTACGATGGGGCCTTCTTGGCGCTATGACCCTCTTTGCCATAGTAATGGTTCTAACAGCATTTGACCTGGCGCCTTGGCAGACGACGGTCGATGCAAAAATTCAATACCATTGCCCAATGCATCCCACATACGTGAGCAATCAGCCTGGGGATTGTCCCATCTGTGGCATGAGCCTTGTTCCAATTGGCGGCAAAGATCATATAATGGCGGATACCCCTTCCGAAAACATGACCTCTACTTCTGATACCTCGGTTTACTACACCTGTCCGATGCACCCAGAAGTTGTTTCTGACACAATGGGCAAGTGCCCCAAGTGCGGCATGAATCTTGAGCCAGCGATGAAAGCTACAAACTCTTCAGCCAAATTCTACTGTCCAATGCATCCGGAAGTTGTCTCAGACAGTGCCGGAGAATGTCCAAAATGCGGAATGGATTTGATTCCTCGCGATGCAGAAGAGCATGAAATGCATGGCGATATGGATATGAATGTTGGCAATGTGCCCGGGTTGGTATCGGTGACTATTGAACCGCAACGTCTGCAACTTATCAACGTCAAGACCGAAACAGTTAAACACGAGAGTCTGAGCGAAGATATCGAGACTGTTGGTTACATAGTTGCTGACGAAGCGAAAACGGCTTCAGTCAGCATCCGCACGAATGGATTTGTACAAAAGCTTTTTATAAATGAAACCGGTCAGAGAATCGAACGTGGTGAGCCTTTGCTGTCTCTTTATAGTCCAGAACTCTTCCAAGCTCAGCAAGAGTTTCTTCTTGCCGCCCAATCAGCTGCGCAATCAATTGGCGACAGCACATTAAAGAGAACGAGAACTGAGCTTCTCTTGTCGTCACGCCACAGACTTGGCCTTCTTGGGTTGTCTGAAAAAGAAATAGAAGAAATAATCAAGTCTGGAAAAACTAATCCTGAGCTGCTCTTACGTTCACCCATTAGCGGCATTGTGCTTGAGAAGATGGTCAATGTGGGTCAATCCATCACCTCCGACCAAGCCCTCTATACTGTCGCCGATCTCAGCATAGTCTGGGTATTGGCAGATATCTACGAAACAGACCTTACCAAAGTCTCTTCTGGACAATCAGCCGAAATCACCCTTGGCAGATCCGCTAATCCAATACAAGGTAAAGTCCAATTTATCTATCCGACTCTGAACGAGAGCACTCGTACAGCCAAAGCGCGGATTCCATTATCGAATCCAGAGGGACATTTCAAACCGGGCATGTTTGTTACGGTTCGGTTTAAACAGACAGCTGCCGATGCGCTTACAATCTCGCCAGACGCCATAGTTGATGAAGGTTCGCGACAGTATGTATTTGTTGTGCATAATACTTCCCATTTCGAACCGCGACTTATCACTACAGGCAGCCGCACAGATGACAGAATTGAAATACTTTCGGGCCTGCGCGAAGGGGAGATTGTAGTAAACAGCGCGAACTTTTTGATTGACTCAGAGAGCCGCTTGAAGGCCGCATTAGCCGGTATGACCTCGATTCAATCTGACCCTCACGCCGGTCACGGCGGAATGAAAGAGTAAAAGAGAACACAATGATAAAAGCGATTATTGATTTCTGTGCCCGCAATCGGTCTGTAGTTCTTATAGCTACCGTTTTTGCTTCTATCGGGTCGTGGTATGCCATCAAAAGTATACCTCTTGATGCGATTCCAGATATTTCTGACGTACAGGTAATTCTCTGGACTGAATGGATGGGTCGAAGCCCTGATTTGGTTGAAGACCAGATTACCTACCCCATTGTCTCTGCTCTGCTGTCCGCCCCAGCAGTTTCGGCTGTTCGCGGATATTCTATGTTTGGCATGTCGTTCGTCTATGTCATCTTTGATGATGGTACTGATATATACTGGGCGCGAAGTAGAGTTCTTGAATACATGAAGCAATTCGAGGGGAAACTGCCGCCAGGTGTCTCTCCTCTTCTTGGCCCTGACGCTTCGGCCGTTGGCTGGGTATTCCAATATGCGCTTGTCGATACGTCCGGCCAACATAGCCTTGCTGATTTGAGGACGTATCAAGACTTCAATCTCCGATTGGCATTGTCTGCAATTCCAGGTGTCGCCGAAGTTGCCACGGTGGGCGGATACCAGCAGCAGTACCAAATTGAAGTCGACCCAGTGCGTCTGCAGGCTTTTAGTCTTTCAATTAGCGATGTTATAAGCGCTGTTCGGCAAAGCAATTCGGATGTCGGGGGACGTATCCTTGAGATGACAGAGCGCGAGTATTTTATACGCGGCCGCGGCTATGTTAAGAACATAGATAACCTTCGCGAGATATCACTTGGTTCAACAGCAACGGGAACGCCTATTCTGCTTCAGAATGTTGCAACAGTGAAGCTTGGACCCGATATGCGTCGCGGTCTCGGTGAATTTGATGGGATCGGAGAGGCTGTTGGCGGTATCGTGGTCATGCGCTACAACGAAAATGCCCTTGAGGTAATCGAGAGGATTAAGACAAAACTTAAAGATCTTCAACCCTCCTTTCCCACTGGTATTGAACTCAGGACAGTCTACGATCGCAGCGGATTAATCGAGAGGAGTATTGAAACTTTGCGCCATAGTCTCATCGAAGAAGGTATTGTGGTCGCGCTGGTTATCATTCTCTTTTTACTTCATTTCGGAAGCTCGCTTGTGCCTATACTGACACTTCCTATTGCAATCGGCCTATCTTTTATTCCAATGTATCTGCTGGGCATTAACTCAAATATTATGAGTCTGGGAGGCCTTGCAATTGCAGTGGGCGCGATGATCGATGCGAGTATTGTCTTGGTCGAAAATGCGCATAAGCGCTTGGAGCATGCAACAGATAAAACTGATCGCAAGGAAGTTATCATAGCTGCGGCTAAGGAAGTAGGCCCTGCGATATTTTTTGCCCTGCTCATTATCACAATATCGTTTCTTCCGATTTTTGCGCTAACCGGTCAGGGGGGAAAGCTTTTCAAACCGCTTGCCTTTACCAAAACCTTTGCAATGTTCTTTGGAGCGATCACTGCAATTACGATCGCTCCAGCTCTTATGGTCACCTTACTGAAGGGGAAAATTCGACCAGAATCCCGACATCCGGTATCACGATTTATTATTGGGATCTACAAACCATTTGTCTATGTCGCGCTCCGCAATCCCAAGACCACCGTTGCAATCGGTATTATGGCCATTCTCTCGGCTCTTCCTATGATTCCAAAAATTGGCTCGGAGTTCATGCCTCCGCTCAATGAAGGCGACATGCTCTATATGCCAACAACTTTTCCAAACATTTCTATAGAGGCGGCAAAGCAGTATTTACAGTTTCAGGATCGAGTTATTAAATCCTTCCCCGAAGTCCAAACTGTTTTTGGCAAAGCCGGACGGGCGGAAACACCAACTGACCCCGCACCGCTGAGCATGATCGAAACAGTGGTTCAGTTAAAACCGAATGATCAGTGGCGGAAAGTGCCTCAAAGGCGATGGTATTCATCGTGGTCGCCAGACTTCCTGAAATCAGTATTTCGACCGATTTGGCCGGACTCAAGGCACATCACGTGGAATGAGCTGACAACTGAGATGGATAAAGCCCTGCAAATGCCTGGATGGACAAATGCTTGGACAATGCCCATTAAGACACGTATCGATATGCTCTCCACGGGAATTCGCACACCCATTGGTGTAAAAATATTCGGCAACAATCTTGAAGAAATCGAACGCATCGGCAAACAGCTTGAACAATCCCTTTCAAAACTTGAAGGAACACGAAGTGTTTATTCAGATCGCAACACCGGCGGTTACTTTATAGACATAATTCCGGATCGCAAGGCCATCGCTCGATACGGTTTGACAGTTTCAAATGTACAAGACATTGTCGAATCAGCCATTGGCGGCGCGCAGGTTGGCTTAACCGTTGACGGTAGAAATCGTTTTTCGATTAATGTCCGTTATCCGCGAGAATACCGAAGCAACCTAGAACAGTTGAAACAGATTCTTGTTCCTCTGCCGATGACTTTAGAAAATAGTACGACAATTTCAAACACGTCATCTGGTGGAAATTCAATGTCATCTATATCTGCCGGCAATCAACCTTCTGGCATGTCAGTTCCTTCAACAGGCAGCGGAAGTATGGGCGGCTTACCTATGAATTCGCCGTATTCAGCATTGCAATCTGCCCCGAGCGGAGGGTCGAAATCTTCAATGAATAGTTCGTCTGGTTCATCTGGAGGGAGTCGTGCAAATGACCCAAACGTATCACGAGGTCGTTCATCGATTCCTCTTGGGCAAATTGCTGAAGTCAAGATTGTCACTGGTCCGCCAATGATTCGTGACGAGGATGGCATGCTGGTCGGCTATGTGTACGTCGACATTGATCAGAGTCAACGTGATATAGGCGGTTATGTGAATGAAGCAAAGGCCGCTGTAAGGCGCGAAATCGACATGCCCGCGGGCTTCCATCTCAAATGGACAGGACAATATGAGCTATACGAGCAAATGGCTGCGCGAATGAAATTGGTTATTCCAATTACCCTTATTCTTGTGATGGTGCTCCTATTTTTGAACTTCCGTAATATTACAGAAACACTTATTGTCCTCACTTCCGTTCCCTTCGCATTAGTCGGCAGCATCTGGCTGATGTATTTCCTCGGCTACCACTATTCCACCGCCACATTGGTAGGAATAATTGCCCTTGTTGGATTAGCAACTCAGACTGGAATTGTGATGATTCTCTATCTTGACCAGGCCTATGAGAAGCGCAAACAGGCAGGAAAGATTCGCAATCTCGACGATATTATCTGGGCGCACATGGAAGGCACCGTTATGCGAGTTCGTCCAAAGCTGATGACAGTCGGTACTATGCTCTTCGGGCTGATTCCTTTACTCTGGGCTACAGGCTCAGGAGCAGACGTTATGAAGCGAATCGCCGCCCCGATGGTTGGCGGACTCATAACTTCTGCTTTTTTAACCCTTGAGGTCATTCCAGTCATTTACACGTACTGGCGGCTGAGTCAACTTAAGCGTGAACAGAAAAACCGACAGGTTGAATAACTGAGCTATTCTTCGAGTCACTTATACGTAAGTCGATCCCGGAGGAACTGGCGGTGATGTTAGCTATGGACGCGGCGGGGGCTGAGGCGGACGATCCGGCGGCTCAGGCGGCGCACGGAGGACAGCAACTGAGTGATGTTATTCACGTTTGGCATCGGTACGAAGTCCACATCGGCCAGCGCATGGTAGCGCTGGCTATACCAATAGGATACTCTTTTGGTCTCAGATATCCAAATAAAATTTGGGCGGGATCAAGAAGGTCGACTTCAAGGGGGCTCTGCAAGTCATACCGGGCTGCAACGAGCGACAGCATATGCTCTTCCTGCATCTGCTTTCGAAGTGTCAATCACCCTTGATAACAAAAGGGACCGCGCAGAGAACTATAGACAGGCCCACAAGCAGTGTCAGATTCTCGACAAAATAGGGCGCGATACATAGCAGGACTCCAGAAAGCATCGGCAGCCATTTGCGTTGCTTTTTGCCATAGATAAAGAATCCCGAGCCAACCGATCCGGTGATGAGACCGATGAGAAGAGTCGTTCCATTCATAATACATATATCGACAGAGAAATGACCGAACAAGAGCCCAACCTGTCGGGACTATTTCTTAAAAGAGAAATGTGGCGGTTGGATGAGCGATATTAACGCGGCTATCCGGCTTTGATAATTTATTGAGATGAGGCTTTTACGAAGGCCTCTTTTTTCTGTTTGTTCCAGCGTTTGATCTGCCATTCTCTTTTGAGCGCAAGTGATCGCGAACCGCACTGTTCTGTGTAGACCAAATTGACAGGCAAACGTGCGCGAGTGTATTTTGCTCCTTTGCCGGTGTTGTGGGCACGAAGCCGTTCGTCGATATCGGTTGTAATTCCGGTGTAGAGACTATTGTCGCGACAGCGAAGGATGTAGAGTTTGATTGGCTTTGTCGATGTTGGCATGGTTTATGATTCGGGGGGGTGGTTGTGATACAGATTCTGCCGCCTTCTCATTTGATAATATCATACGATCATAGCGGGGCTAAGACAAATATAAGTTTGGGGTGCCCAGTTGATCTAAAAGCATTCTTTGGTCTGTCCGAATTTCTCCTTGCTGTCCGGCCACTCAATTATGAATCTTAGCATGAGAATCGATTATATTGAACAACACGCGGATACGATAAATTAAGGTAGGAAAGAAATGTCTCTCACAATAGGCCAACAGCTCGGGCCATATATAATTGAATCTGCTATTGGCGCAGGCGGCATGGGCGAAGTCTATAAAGCCAAGGATACGCGGCTCGACCGAATTGTCGCTCTCAAAATCCTTCCGGAGCGCATGGCGCATGACAAGGATCTTCGCGCCCGTTTCGAACGCGAAGCCAAAATTGTCTCCAGCTTGAACCATCCGAATATCTGCACGCTCTATGATGTCGGATTTGAAAATGGCACTTCGTTTTTTGTCATGGAGTATCTCGAAGGGGAAACGCTTTCCGAGCGCCTCAAGAGGACATCACTCTCAACCGAAGATGTCCTGAACTATGCAATTCAGATTGGCACGGCGCTAAGCGCCGCTCACGAGCGCGGACTGATTCACCGGGACCTAAAACCAGGCAATGTCATTCTCACTCGTGAAGGCGCAAAGCTTCTCGATTTCGGGCTCGCAAAGATAACCGTGCAAGGGGGCGCTGTCCAATCGCTCACGGCCATGACTCAGTCGACTCCGCTCACGGGTACCGGTGCAATTATGGGGACGCTCAACTATATGTCGCCGGAACAGCTCGAGGGGGGTGAAGCCGATGCCCGCTCTGATATTTTTGCTTTTGGCGCACTGCTCTATGAAATGATAACGGGAAACAGGCCGTTCGAGGGAAAAAGCCAAGCGAGTCTCATTGCCGCAATTATTGAGCGAGAACCGAGGTCGATTTCCGAAATTAAACCTCTCACCCCGCCCGCGCTCGATAGAGTAGTCAAAAAATGTCTTTTAAAAGACCCGCACTACAGATGGCAGTCGGCTCGCGACCTCACCGATGAGCTTCGCTGGATTTCACAATCTGGTTCACAGGCGGGAATACCATTTTCAGTTTCCTCGAAGAGAAGATTTCAATTCAGGATGTCGAATATTGTCGCGGCACTCGGCATAATTACGGCTGTTGTTTTTACATCTCTATACTTCTTCCAACCGAAAGAAGAAGTAGAAGTTACACGATTTACACTTTCCATGCCGGAATTTGAATCGATCGGTAGTCCGAAACTTTCACCAGACGGCAAAATGCTCTCTTTTTTGGGTTCTGATTCATCCGGCAGTAGAAGTATATGGGTTCGTCCCCTGAACGCGCTACAAGCATACAAACTTCCCGGGACCGAGATTGCGGAACGTCCGTTCTGGTCTCCGGACAGTCGGTCTATCGGGTTTTTCAGCCAAGAAGGATTTAAGAAAATCCTTGTGAGTGGAGGACCTGCCCAAAAAGTGGTACAGGTGAGAGGCGGCGACGGCAGTTGGGGAACGAATGGGGTCGTAATCTTTGACGCGTCGACTTTTGATTCAATTCAGATGTTGCCAGCAGCTGGCGGCGCAGTAATAGGGGCAACAAAAATAAACCGTGCTCAAGGAGAGAAATTTCACGCCTGGCCTACCTTTCTGCCCGATGGAAATCACTTTTTTTATATCGCCTTTATTGACACGGGTGCGGCCGCTTCTCGTGCGAATATGCTCAAACTGGGCGCAGTAGACGGCACGGCAGATAAGTCTTTCTTCGATGTCGGCTCTCGCGTAGAATTTACTTCGTCAGGTCATGTAATCTTCATTCGAGACGGTGTTTTGGTGATGCAGAAGTTTGACGAGGATGTTTTAGAATTCGTGGGCGACGCAACAGCGATCACTGACAATATAGCGGTCGAAGAGCTTGTGGGACTATTCTCGGTATCACAAAACGGCACACTCGCCTACCAACAAGGAAGCGGCAATTCTAAATCCAACCTTATTTGGTTCGACCGTGGAGGCAAAGAACTGAGTAGAATTGGCGGGAGCGATTACTATGGCGACGTGGATCTTTCGTTCGACGATCAAAAATTGGTTTATGGCGTGTACGAGCGTGGGGACGATTTTGATGTGAGCATTTGGGTTCACGATATTCCCCGAAATATTTCCTCAAAATTAACTTTCTCCGGCGGTAACGAATTCCACCCAGCATGGTCATTCGACAATGAGTCGATTTTTTACACCTCCGACGCCGGTGGATCCGGACAGATTTTCTCACTAAGGTCAGACGGGTCGGGCGATCCCCGAAGTATACTCGCCTCAGGAGAATCTTTCTGTACTGCGGCAGAGGCTTCGCGCGATGGGAAATTCTTGCTCTTTAACAAGTGGACCGACCAATGGAATATTTTCATCCTCAATCTTGAGGATACGAGCAAAATTCAAGAAATTTCTACGAACAAGGAATTTCAGGAACGTCGCGGTTCATTTACGCCTAACGGACGGTTTGTCGCGTATCAAAGTGACGAATCCGGAACAAGCCAAATATACATTCGGAATTCATCTGGCACGAGCGGCAAATGGCAGGTTTCAACCTCTGAGGGATTTGCCCCAAAATTCCGAGCAGACGGCAAGGAACTATATTATGTCACACCGGAATGGGATTTTATGGCAGTTCCGGTTTCCATCGATGGAGATAAAATTACCATTGGTGCGCCGCAGAAGCTCTTTAACCGGAGATATAATACGAAAGGAATCGGTCTTATGTATCGCTACGATGTTTCAAGAGACGGCCAGCGATTTATCATTAATGTTCCAGATGGCAATCAGCAAGAGGCGACTTTTGTGATAACTCTCAATTGGGAAAAAGATCTCAGCCGGTAGAAGAAATCTTCTGCCTTAAGAATCCCCCCCGTCACTCTCGCAAAAATCGCAGGCGCAAGCATAGCCTGCCGAAACACCGCCAGCAGGGTTTGAGAAGATGTCCAATGGTGGGGAGTGGCCCGATATCGAAGCGGTATATTGGGGATGTGGGTTCATTATTCGCTGGTTAATTTCTGTCGGTTAATTATATTGAAAGTGCCTCCTGTCGGATGAGGTGTGTGTACAATGAAAGAGGCACAGAGTAGCGAAGAAAATATACTAATCATTGGGTCGGAGCATAAGTGCCGAAGATTCAAGCGAGGGTATCATGAGAAAAGCTAATTTAGCAGCACTGCTCACGCTCATATTGTCCACAGTCGCATTCGATGCGTTTGCTCTTGAGCCGCCACAACTCTTGTTCTCAAAACATCTTCATAGAATCGACAGTGTTCAGTATATTGATATTCTTCAAAGTGACATGGGGGAAATTAGCGGATTTATTTTATCTGACTCGGCTAACAAGAAAATCACGGTATTTGACGGAGCTGGCGGTGTAAAGCGCGAGATTTCGCTGGCGCATCATCCGGGGAAAATTATTCATCGCTACTCAGACAACCGCGATACGTTGGTGATTTATGCGGTCTATATAATGAACGAAAATCAGGAATCGTTGAGATTTCCCGGTGTGCTGATGTTGCGTATAACAGACGATACAGTGCGTATTTCTCAGGTCTGGAAAACTAATTACTCCGGTCACTGCATGTCAGGAAAAACCTTGGAAAACCATATACGGTTTAATTCCAAGCCTGATGGCTCGTACAGCATTACTTTGGGTTTTTCACATTACTTCGAGTGTTATGAGCTCACTCAAGGGCCGTGGTGGTACACATGGACTCTGACAACTGAATTTACATCTTACCTCGATACTGTTCAAGCCCAGTGGAACATGACCAACAATGTGAGCGGCAACTTCTCCGATGACAGCACGCAGGAAATATGGGGATACCGATGGGACGTTTACGGGCACGATTTTAGGGAGTCTTACGATGATCCCAATGTGTTATATGGTGCCGGGAGCCTATTGACCCTCGCAAATAGGAACGGCTCCGCTATCGGAAAAAAATGGCTACATGGCTCTAAATGGGGTCCAATCTTTTCTGGTAATTTTGATCCAAGCGATAATTATCATGAAATTATTTATCACGGCTCAGGCGTTGACTGGTTAGGCAACCACGCGAATGCTGGAAGGTACGCTATTTGTTACAGCTATTCTCGTGATATAATTGAAGAGAAATGGTTTACACCACTCACCGGGCAGAAATTCATGGAAAAATATGAACCGGAATCGTGTCTGGTCGGTATGCACGGATGCGACAAGGTGGTTGTGATGCAGTGGGAAAGCGGTCGGCTCACAGGTAGCCACTATCTCGATCACTGTATTCGCTCACCGCGTTTTGTCGAACGACAGACGCCAGAGAAACAGCTTCTTTTGGCAGGCATCGGCGGAGATACTCTCTATCTTTATACTTTTGAGTCTGTTGTTGATGCAGAGAGAGAACAAGCGCCGCTGCCGGCTTCCTTTACGCTCGATCAAAATTATCCAAATCCATTCAATCCGGAAACGAGAATTGAATATGACCTCTCCCAGCCAACTACTGTTCAATTGGATGTTCTGAATATTCTTGGGCAGAGAGTACGTCAACTGGTAGACGAAAGACAGTCTGCCGGAAGGCATTCAGTGATCTGGGACGGACGTAACAACCGCGGCGAACAGGTGGGCTCGGGAATGTACTTGTATCAGTTAAAGACCGGTGAATCGATTGCCTCGCGCAAGATGGTCTTGTTAAGATAAAATTAAACCGACGCGGAATATGAGATTGCCACCTCGTCCCGCTAAGGAAGCGGGACTCGTCGCAATGGGCATTATGATCAAAATGTGTGGGTTCTTGATTCGTTTCGGTCAGAGTTTGAAGTACCATGCCAAGTAGTTTGTACGATGATGAACAGCAAGTCCACGGTGCTGTTCGTATCGAGCTTTAAGACGGCTAAAATAGCTCTCTATCCAATTAGTAGGTCAGTCCGCCTGCGGCGGACTCGCAACGACGGGACACGTGGTGTCGGGCGCCCCGCCCGACACCACAGAGATCGGGAGTAGGCACCCTTTGAAATAAAGCTCAAGAGGATTATACGAGCTTATGTGCGATTGTTCTCATCGATGTGGAAGCGATGAAGGAATCGATGAATGATAGGGGCGGCCAGCAGACCAAAGACTCCCAGGAAAATGACTCCACTCAAGATGGCATAGAAACCGGCAAATGCCTTTGCGGCCGCAGGGTGAATGGTGTCAACCGGCCCCATGCCGCTCATTATCATTGATGCATTGAGAAATGCATCGATCCAAGACAAATCAGCGAACCAATGATAACCAAACATTCCAACGAGAAGCCAGAGGAGCAGTATCACTGCGGAGAAAAACACAGTGGCCGTGAGCCTCCGAAGGTAAACATGCTTAGCAAGCAGGTCCTGACCGCGATGCTCAAACTTTAATATCACTTGTTTCTTCATCGATTTCCTTTTCTTATTTGTCTTGCGTCATGCGAATAGAGTTCCACATGATCAATCTACTGTAATCGCACGGGCTCTCATAAGCCAAAAAAAGAGCAAAGCCGCCAAAAGAGCTGTGGCAGAGCCGAGAAGAAACGGTGCAGGGACTGAGATTTCGGTCCACAGAATCCCCGCCACAACGGACGCGACCAAACTGGAAAGACCAATTGCCGTCTGAAAGATACCAAAAGCAGTTCCGCTTTGTTCGCGCGGAATAAGGGATGCGATAAAGGCTTTGCTCACTCCCTCAGTCAATGCCATATAGAGACCGTAGAGCGGGAAGAGAAGCCAGAGTAATGCGCTTTCAGTTATCAGTCCAAAAGCGGCATAGACCAAAGCAAAGAGAAAAAACCCGGCATTCAGAATACGCTTTGAGCCAAAGCGATCGCTCAGAATCCCGGCGGGAATTGAGCCGAGGGCGTAGACTAAATTGAAGAGCGTATAGAGTAAGACGATGTTTGTTGTGGACATCCCCATCTGCTGGGCGCGAAGGATCAAAAAGGCATCGGAGCTGTTACCGAGTGAAAAGATAATAATAATCAGCAAGAATATTTTATACGAGGGACTGAGGGTCTTCCATTGGAATTTCGGCAATGGGCTGGCCGCCTTAATAGTTCGCGTTTCCTTCACATAGGAAATCAAAAGCGCGACACCGACCAAACCGGGGATGGCCGAGAGAAGGAACACAATTGAATAGCTGCCTTGAACCGCGCTGAGGATGGCCAAACCGATCAGCGGGCCGATGACTGCGCCAAGGGTGTCAAGAGCGCGATGAAAGCCAAATGAGCGGCCAATGGAATATAATTCAGAGCTTTCGGCAATGAGGGCGTCGCGAGCCGAGGTCCGAATACCTTTGCCAAATCTATCTGTAAAGCGAGCCGCCAACACGAGCGGCCACCCGGTTGCTGCGCCGAGCAACGCTTTGGAGACAGAACTGAGCAGATAACCAATTGTAACAAAGGGCTTTCGGAGCCTGACTCTGTCGGACACCCTGCCCGAAATTATTTTGAGAATGCTGGATATGGCTTCGGCTATCCCTTCGATCAGCCCGACAACACTTACCGGCGCGCCCAGAGTTGTTGTTAAAAATATGGGAATGAGGGGGTAAATCATTTCGGATGCGATGTCATTAAAAAAGCTGACCCATCCGAGGACGAAGACATTCTTGGAGATTCCGAGTCGTTTAAGAAGCATGGTACAGGTAGGATAGCCAAGTCAGCCTCGGATTGAAATACGAAACTACTCATCCATTACATCCTGAACGCATTTTTATGCGAATCACTCGCAATTTACTCTTGACATTTTTGAAAAAAAGGCGATTTTATGGCATTAGAAGGGTACACTTTCGAATTTCTATCGTGGGGACGTATCCTGGATTGACTTAGGTTGACGAACATTCTGAAGCTTATTTCTTCCTGAGGCAATCTACAGAAAAGTAGCCTTTCTCTGAGCGATGCGGCATTAATGAAGGCCGCTTCAGTTACGTTGAGAGCAGGCAGACGATAATGGCAAGCTAACTTTTTTGAGGCAGTGGGCTGCCAATAGAACAGGAAGGAAATGTGAACAGATTGCGAAAGATTCTCTTCACTCTCACTCTCGCGCTGATTGTAGCGCAGAGCGGTCACGCCGAAGCGCCGACGCTTATGAGCTATCAAGGCCGGCTTGAGCTCTCAGGCGCGCCAGTACCAAACAGCCAGTATGATATCACATTTTCCATTTATGACGCGCCAACTGGCGGTGCGGCGAAATGGTCTGAGCCGCATACGGGCGTGCTTGTCATGGACGGACTTTTCAATGTCGTCCTTGGCTCACTTGTCCCCTTGGTTGATTCGGTTTTCAGAGGCACAGAGCGCTATCTTGAGATCAGCGTGGGTGGCGAGACAATTTTGCCTCGCACACGGTTGACATCGAGCGGATATGCTCTTCGGGTTGCTACTATTGATAACACAACCGGAGGCAATATTATCGGCGGCCTATCAATCACGCCGTCGGGACCATCCTTTTTCACGGCAGGGGAACCGACGAATCAGAGTGTAGCCGAAGTAGGGAGAATACTGATCGGATTTTCAGGAACTGGTTCGCCGATACTTGGTATTTATGAACCAGTAGATTCACGTGCCCGCAGTGGAGCCACCGGATTGACCAGAAGCATCGAAATTCGCGATGGGTCAATGACCTTTTTTGGTGAAACAGAGCAGGATACAACGTTTGTAGTTTCTCCTGGCGGAGACATTACGGGTATCGGGCAGATTACCATGGGTCAAAACAGCACCGATGGCAATAACACAACCGTATTTGGCTTTGAGAATGCTGGCGATGGCGACTCTTCGACAATCAGCGGCGGTTCTGGAAATGCAGCGTCGGGAACGATCTCAGTAGTTGGCGGTGGCTATAGTAATTCGGCCACAGCCGAAGGAGCAACAATTGGCGGCGGCGCCCACAACTCAGCCGATGGACTGTACTCTACAATCAGCGGAGGATTTGAAAATGGGGCCGATGGCGCGTATGCAACAGTCCCGGGCGGTAACAATAACGAAGCAAATGGCGACCATTCCCTTGCGGCCGGCTATCGCGCCAAAGCTCTGCATAATGGGTCCTTTGTCTGGGCAGACCAACTTGACGAGGACTTTTCGACTACCGGTGAAGATCAATTCATCGTCCGCGCTCGAGGCGGTGTCGGAATAGGTACGGATAATCCAACTGGCTTATTGGATGTTGTTGGCGAGGGAGGCGACGGCTCGGTAAACCTTCCTGATGACGCGATAGCGTCTCCTGAAATTCTCGATGAACCAGGATTGGCTTCAAATGTTGTTTCCTCAACAGTCACCTTGACACAGCGTTCGACTGCCACACAAGCCTTGACGAGTGTAACCATAGTGTTGCCAGCCGCCGGGTATGTCCTTGTTCGGGGTGAAGCTTATCTCGAGATATATGGAACCAGTCAGCGCAATCAGGCGTACGTCCAAGTCGGGTCTGAGCCCAGCACAGGTGCGTTGGGTCCGCAGTCTCGACTAATCGGAAATGGCGACAACGACGCCCCGTCTCGCAGACATTATATGTATGTCGGTTCAGAGCAAATTTTTTATAAGGAAGCCGGTAATTACACGTTCGCATTCGAAGGTTTGGCCCACCCGATGAATGGTTCAAACGCAATTACGAATATCCAGGCCCCACGTATAACGGCCCTGTATATTCCAAGCTCGTATGGATCGGTCGCGAGCTTTGTCGGACGCGGTAGCGCTGATTTTGTACTGATGGGAGAGCATGTCAACTGGCCCTCTGCTACCGACAGTATCACGACGGTTAAGATAGATGACTTTTACAAAGTTGACCTTCGTGAATTAGAACTAAAGGTTCTGCGCACCCGGCTCGATGCTGAACAAGCCGAGAGAGAATTGCTCAGGGCTCAGATGGAGAACAAATAATCTCTTTCTGAACAAGAACCTTTGCTGGTAAATGAAAAACTGCCCGGACGCATTGTTCGGGCAGTTTTTTTATGTGAGACGCCACCGACAGAGGACGGTGACCCTGTCGCGCGCCAAGTGACCGTCCAGGTATTGGCTATATCCTTGCTCACGCAACGATATAGCCAATACCTGACGGAACATCAACTGAGGTTGCCGCGCCTGCCCGCTGTTCTGTGGCGTCGGACGTCTCTGCCCGACATAAAATGAGAAGTCAGGATCACAAAGAGCTTGACCTACTAATAGTGGAGTTATTTGGTTATCGGCTTCCGCCGGTATGACATTGAAATAATCGGCAGGTCTGTCCGCAGACCCGCCCGACTAAACTCATTTTTGGAATAGAATTGTCTTCAGCAGACTTCGGTGGTGAATTTATACACTTCGGCGTAGCGTTCTTTATATGCGCCGCGTGGAAGACCAGCTTTGAGGCAGACTTGCTCAAAAAATTCACCTGCAGTCCAGCTTTTATCCGCGGCTTCAACCGGAAGCATGAGCGCGGAGTGCATATCAAGCTTTACCATGAGTCCATCACGGCCGATTTTGATATCATCAAATTCACGCAAGCGTTCAAGCTTCGAGAGAACATAGATATCAAGACCGTATGATTGTAATTGCTCAGGTGCGAGCGGGTCATAGCGCGGGTCTTCGAATGCCGCCAACTGCGCAATCTCCGCCGAAGCATGCAAAATAGTACCCTCAGGCCGGATGCGTCCATACGGAAGATGGACCGAGTCATCGACATGGACGCGCATAAACAGACCGAATTGCACATTGAGCCGCTCGCTCAGCGGCGGAACAAATGATTTGCCGTCGGCGCGCGTTTCGATTGCCATTCGGGCGATCTCACGAATTTGCCGTTTGTCCTCGGATGTCAAGTCTTTCGCTTCCTTTATTCGGAGAGGAATTGCGCCCAAAATAGTCTTCTCCATAACCGGAGGACGACCCGAGACAATTGCCGCGCTCATATAGCCGACAACATCATCAAAATCTCCGGTTACAGAGCCGGATGTCCCATAGTCAAGAAATTTGACTGTGCTTCCGCCGAGCCGTTTGGATGCCAGCATTACCGAGGCCACTGCGCCGCCTCCGCAGGCTTCGCCTCTCCCGCTGTCGAGGGTATCGATTAGAAGCTGAGTGTCATATTTTTCGATGGCATCCTGAACCGCAAAGTCGAGTCGTCGCGCTTCTTTTTCAGCATGAAAGTGCGACAGATCGGTACTTGCAACAAGCAATGTATTCGTGCCTTTGAGCGCGGCGGCGAGTGTCTCACCGAGCAATCGGCCTGAGTCCGGGTCCTGATCACCCATAACTATCGCGACGAGTTTGAATTTGCCGAGTACGATTTGTAGGAATGGAAGCTGTACTTCGAGTGAGTGTTCGCCGCGAGCTGTGCCGCTTGAATGCCCCATATTCGAAAAGTAAACCGCGCTCGGATTAATAGCGGCAATTTTCTGGGCAAGCGCAATATCTGTTTCAATGACGCCAATCGGGGTCTGGTAGCCCGCCCCGCCGTAGATGGATGAACCTTGAAAGAAAACGGTGTGCGAGGGAGAGACGATGACCACCGTATCAAAGTGCTCGCCTTCGAGAAGCTTGAATGCTTTCGCGGCAATCTTACCAGAATATGGATAACCGGAATGGGGAGCGATGAGACCCATAGGTCGTCCGCCAAGCGTGACCTTGTCGACATCGGCGTAAAATCCAGCAATCGTCTTAGTCAGCTCGACCGGATTGGAAGGATAAAATGTCCCAGCCACTGCTGGTTTTCGAATGTCATGATCCTGGTTTTCCACTTGGTCCTTTTCTTTATGCAGGTGACTTGCGAAAGTAACTGCTTTCCGTTCAAATGTCAAATACGTTCATAGATGCGTCCCAAAACAGAACAAACTGTAGAAGAAGTTCAAATAATACAAAATAGAGAGTCAACCGCGACTCATATCGATTGTCTATGGCTTATATACAGTTTTAGGTGCGCAGTTCCTTAAGTTACAACCAGAGAGAAAACAAAGTAAATGAATTGAGAACTACATCCGTTTCTACGCGGGATTTTTGGGGACACCGGGCAATCTATTCGATGGCTGCGGGCCGCCGCCACTATTTGAAACCGAGGCTACCATGGCTGAAAGTGATGACAGGATGCCGCTTGCCTCATAGGGCAGGAAAATCTTATTGGCTGAGCCTTCGGCAAGTTTGGGGAGCATCTCAAGGTATTTAAGGGTAATAACCTTTTCGTCGGGATTCGCGGTCTGAATGGCATTGAAAACGCTCGCGATAGCGCCAGCTTCGCCTTCGGCTACGGCCAGCTGTCGGTATTTTTCGGCATCAGCTTTGAGCCTGACCGCAGAAGAATAACCTTCAGCTTCGAGAATTTGCGAAAGCTTTGAGCCTTCCGATTTAGTTATATCAGCCTGCTTGACAGCTTCGGCATCGAGAATGGTCGCGCGTTTGTCCCGCTCAGCTTTCATTTGGCGGCTCATCGCGTTGGTGATGTCAACCGGTGGATCTATACGCTGTAGTTCAATGCGATTGACTTTAACTCCCCACTTATCGGTCGCCTGATCCATTACATCGCGAAGCTGGGAATTAATCCGTTCGCGCGAGGAGAGCACGGCATCGAGGTCTATTTCTCCGACAACATTTCTCAGATTTGTCTGAGCAAGTTTGGTTGCGGCTTGGATGTAGTTTGTGATTTCATAACGCGACCGGAATGGATCGGTCACCTGGCAGTAGATTATACCGTCGACTTCGACATTGACATTGTCACGGGTGATAACCAACTGCGGCGGAACTTCGATGACAACTTCGCGCATATCCACCTTCAGCACCGTGTCAAAAAATGGGAGAATCATATTAAGCCCGGGGTCGAGCACACGCTGAAATTTTCCCAGCCTCTCCACCAGCCCCTTTTCAAAGGGACGGATGATGCGAATTGATGAACTGACAATGATGAAAGAGAAGACCAGCGCGACTATGAGAAATATGATAACCGGATTCATTTCCTAAGCTCCTTCGTATCTTTTTGCGCGAGTATACAATCTATGCGCGTTCCACATTGACCCGTGTGCCTGTTACATCCACAATCTTCACCCGGGCGTTTTCTTCTATATTCTGCATCGCCCGCGCATTCCAGACTTCACCTTCAAATTTCACTTGTCCCCCGCTGTCGGCGTCAATCGCCTTAACCACAATGGCAATTTTGCCGCGCATTCTGTCGATGTTGGCGTGCTCGGGCTGGTCGACGGTGATGCGTTTTGCAAATCGGCGGGTCAATGGCAGCAGCGCAACCGAGACTATGATAAATACTCCTACCTGCCAGTAATATTCATCTGCCGCAAAATGGGCATAGATGGCGGACACAAAACCACCCACAGCAAAGCAGGCAAAGAAGAGCGTCGGCAAGAGCAGTTCAAGAATAAGAAATATCACGGCCGCCGCCATCCAAATCCAAAACATTGTCTCCATCAGCTCTCCTTCTCTGCATGCCGTGCCCCTGCCCATATTCAACGACCGTGGTCTTTGAGAATAAATAGGCCTTGCGCGCGGCATAAAGATTCAATAATTCTCTGCTATGATTGCTCTGAACGAATCACCATGTCAACTTAAAACGGAAAGAACCGGACAAGGACTCTTGTTCACCTTCTTGAAAGTGGTTTACATATGGGCAAAACGATAAAAAAGGTTTCTTCGTATGCGGCCTATTCTCGCTTTGCCGATGTCTATGACAAAATGGGAGCCGATAAACATTCTATCGCAATGGTCGATTATACCATGCTTTTACTTTCCGTTTTTGAAAAGGATGTTTCCACATGTCTGGATCTCTGCTGTGGAACCGGAACAGCGCTCAAACTCTTTGATCAGCGCGGGATCCAGATGAGCGGGCTTGATGGAAGCCAGGAGATGCTTGACCGAGCGGATGAGAAGCTCCTTGGCCGCGAAATCCCGCTTTACTGTCAACGGCTTCCTCATGTAGCAATTTCTGAGTTACAACCGCGCCAGAGAAATAACAAAGTTCAGACTGCCCGTTTTGATCTGATTACATCGTTTTATGACGCGCTCAATTATCTCCTGACCGAGAAGGAGTTGCTCAAAACATTCAGAGCAGTGTACAGGCATCTTCAGGCCGACGGTTATTTTATTTTTGATATGAACACTCCTCACGCTTTGGCTACTATCTGGAACAATACCAACTGGAGCGGCGTCAAAGATGACATTGCCTGGTTTTGGCAGAACAGATTTGATGCCGTGACGGGCATAGCGACCTGCAATACGACATTCTTTTACAGACAAGCCGGTTCTTGGGAGCGTTTCGAAGAACTGCATACAGAATGCGCATATCCGAACAGTCGAATAAAACAATTGCTGGCGGTTGCTGGTTTCCATGTAAGAGGAATCTACAATTGCTTTACGCTCGAACGACCGAATAATAAGTCTACCAGAGTCTGTTTTGTGGCGCGAAGGATACGCTGAATGGGGGGTCGGTCACTCCGCCACGGCGGAGTGTGGTACAAGATTCAAAGGAGAAATTTTCAACACCGTCATTGCGGGCCCCGATTCCTATCGGGGCGTGGCAATCTCATATTTCATTATCTTGTAGCGCTGAACCCTTGCGGTTCAGCAATTCCTTATTCTGCGTCAGCACAGCGACCTTTCGCTGGGATGACAAAGAAAAACAAACAAGAGATTGCTCTCGCCGCGCACCAAGTGACCGTCAGGTCACACCTTTGTCTTCTCTGCGCTTAGCCAAAGGCAAGACCTGACGGAATAGAACAAACAGGAGATTGCTATCCGCTGACAGCGGCCCCAGTCTCTTCGCGTCTTAAAAAATTCCCGGCAGCGTATCCAGGTTGGCCTCTTCAGTCTTGAGCCAGTCAAGCCACGGAGTCTTATAAAAGTGGTTATTTTTCACATACACCAGCAGACGTTTGAAGGTTCGCACATCCTGCGCGCCATGAAGCAGGCCATTGACTTTCCCCGTGCTGTCAAAAAAATAGTATGTGGGTAATCCTTCAATATTGAGCAGATTCCAAAAGCCGGCATAGTCATATTGTGTGCCCTGGATAACAATCGGCAGATCGGTGTCGACATTAACATTCACTGACGTAAAATTCTCATTGAGAAACCATGCCACTTCAGGGCGGGTAAAAATTGTGTCCTGCATTTTCTCGCAGTGCTCGCAATGGGATTGATTGACATATAAGAAGATCGGTTTGCTGTAGGCAGGGAAACTACTCGCCACTTCGCTGTAAGGAGTCCATTTTACCGCAACATTTTCGATTTTCTTAGGTCCGCAGCCAGCGAGCGCAAGACCACAGACCAAGGCTAGACAAAGATGTTTCATACACAAATCAAGCTTTCTACACAAAGGTTGGAAGCGCATACGCTTTATGGTAAAAATTGACACACTGATTCTTTCATATCATAGACAGGTTCACTGCGCAGGCCGCTAATTATGCTCGCGGCTGTTGTCGATCGCGAACCGCCGGCGCAATGGACAACTATCGGCTTTCCTTGGGGGATTTCATGCACTCGCTCGCGCAGTTCATAGAGGGGTATGGAAATGCTGTTTTCAAATGCTTTTCCTAAACGGACTTCGGATGGGTTTCGAACATCGACTATGGTAAACGCTGAAGCATCGTCCGCAATTTTGGAAATACTGAATCCCGGGCTCTTGATATCAGCATCAAGACCTGAGATGAAAGCTTTGAGATTCACTTCATATCCTATCTTGGAGATTCGGGCAAATATCGACTTTTTTTCAAAAATATTTTCAATGACTACGTAAAATGATTCCGTGGGCGCAATGATCGACCCCAGCCAAGTTTCAAATCGGGAATTGGACGGAATATGTATCGCCCCGGTGAGATGTCCGGCTTCGAATTGCTCACGTGTTCGGGCATCGACGATTGGTATGCCTGGCTCCAATAAGCTTTTGTCATTGACAACACGAACATCCCGCGCCGCACGAGCCAACCCGGACACTCCTTGTTTGTTCAAATTCACATTATATGAGAAATATTTCGGGACAAAAGGCTGATCGGCGGTGAGCAGTTCGACAAACCTATCCTCGCTCATCGGCTGCAGAGCGTAATTGGTTTTGAGTTCACGTTCAATCGTGCTGTAATGATCTTTGCTCAAATTTTTCCCGCACAGACTGCCGGCTCCATGCGCGGGAAATACGAGCGCGCTGTTCGGCAAGTTCATAAGTTTTGTTCTGGTCGAATGGAACATCTGCCGGGCAAGTTGCTTTCGCTCGGCGGTTATCGCTCCTACAGACTCGCGCAAATCGGGCCGTCCGACATCGCCAATAAAAAGGGTATCACCAGTGAAAACCGCCACGGTCTGGACAAACCTGTTCTTTAACAAAACGGTAATGCTGTCCGGAGAGTGGCCGGGTGTGTTCAAGGCATGCAGCGTGACCGAGCCAAGCGATAAAACATCTCCTTCATCGAAAGGGACAAAGGGAAATTCCGGCGACATAAGTTTGCTTGCATAAATCTTCGCTCCAGACAACTTGGCTATCTCAAGATGGCCGCTGACAAAATCAGCATGGGGGTGAGTTTCGATTATGGCGGTAATAGGAATATCATGACTGGCGGCGAATTGGATATATGTCTGCGCGTCACGTGACGGGTCAATTATTGCCATCTGCTCGCCGAGTATGGCATATGAATAATGCGACAAAGGCTCATCAGTAAATTGAGTGATTGAGTAGCCATCGCCAGAGGCGACTGTTTCATAGGTCAACATAGTCTCCATATAATCCGTTATAGCTTCATTGTTTGTTTCGTGGTCACACTTATGTCACGGTGTTTATTACTCTCATTCAATCGCACAATCGCAAATATACTGTAGATTTTATCCAAGCGCGAGTTGAAAGAATTTCGGGAATTGACAATCAGAGATTATTTAGTTGTGCTTTGAAAGCTTCAAGGTCGGTGACAGGAAGTTCACAGGTACTATTGCGGCAAACATACGCTGTGGTCCTGCCCTTAGTCGGCAGCCGTCCTTCAAAGAGCGGCGATGATGTGAGCTGGGCTTTGTCGCCGAATGCCATTGACAACACCTTGTGTGGTAGATACCGGCGATAAACTTCTTGACGCATTTCGTATGCGTCAGCTGAGTTGCCGACCAGAACTATTTCAATTTTATCGCCAAGCCAGTAGTCCAGCGCGAGCAGGGCCGACGAAAACGCAGATGGATATTTGGCCATTTTGCCGGAAAGCTTTCTCAGTCCATTTTCTGCCGCCGATAGATACTTTTGTTCGCCTGTTATGCGATTCAGTTTCAAAAGAGCTTCAATAAAAAACGACCCCGGGGCCGGAAGTGCAGAATCATTTTCTTCCTTAGGACGGACAATCAGATCGGCTTGGTTTGCTTCGCGCAGGTAGAGATTACCGCCTTCGTCCATGAATAGCTCGAGGGCGCTATCGGCAAGCTGTCGGGCAAATGCAAGCCACTTTGTGTTGTCTTTGATGTCGCTCTCATACAAATCAATCAGGCCGCGGAGATAGTAGGCATAGTCTTCGAGAAACTGCCCTTCGGAATGAATGCCTTCTCGAAAGGAATGAGTCAGCCTCCCGTCGCGATGCAGCTTTTTGGAAACAAATTCGGCATTGGCAATTGCGGCATCGAGGTAGCGCGTTTCTGAGGTTATTTGGTACCCCTTGCAGAAAGCCGAGAGCGCGAGTCCGTTCCATGAAGTCAAAATCTTGTCATCGGTCAACGGTCGAATACGCTTGGCGCGCGCTTCAAATAGTTTGTACCTGCACTCCGCAATTTTTTCAATAAATGCGTCAGGCGTCAAGCCACACGACTCCCGCACATTTTCCGAGTTCAGATTGATGTTAAGGATATTGAGTCCTTCGAAATTCCCCTCCTGTGTAACATTATAATATTGCATGAAGAGGTCGGCGTCCGCTCCGAGGATACTTTTGATTTCATCGGCCGACCAAACATAGAATTTTCCTTCTTCGCCTTCGCTGTCTGCATCGAGCGCGGAATAAAAGCCGCCCGACGAGTCTGTCATCTCTTGCAGGATAAAATCAAGAACGCCACACACTATTGTGCGATAAAAATCTATGCCCGTGATTTGAAAGGCTTCGACGTAGGTCGTCACCAGTAGAGCGTTATCATAGAGCATTTTCTCAAAATGCGGAACGAGCCACATTGCATCGACCGAATACCGTGAAAATCCCCCGCCGATATGATCATAGATTCCGCCTTGCCCCATTCCTACAAGCGCTTTCTGTGCGGCTTGCAGATAACTAAGATCGCCGGACGCGCGATAGTGCCTGAGAAATAGTGATAATTCGACTGAATGAGGAAACTTTGGCGCTGTTCCAAACCCGCCATATTGATGGTCAATTGTGCCAATCAATTGCTTCACACCGGAAGCTATCACATCTTTGGTTAGTAAAGTCGGTTCGGCGGTTGAAGAGAGGTGTCGTTCGACCTCCGCAAAAATCTCCTCAGACGACTCGATAATTTGCCCGGCTTGGTCACCGTATGCCTGCCCAAGTTCAGTAAGTACTTTCTTGAACCCCGGCCGGCCATACCTATCATCCGGTGGGAAATAGGTCCCGGCAAAAAAGGGTTTGAGTTGCGGCGTCAGAAAAACAGACATCGGCCATCCGCCCTGTCCGGTCATAGCTGTGGTGAACGACATGTATATGTGATCCAAATCGGGCCTCTGCTCACGGTCGACTTTGATGCTTATAAAAAGACGATTCATTATCTCGGCAATTTCAGGATTTTCAAACGACTCGCGCTCCATGACGTGACACCAATGACAGGCAGCGTAGCCAATAGAGAGAAAGATCGGCTTGTTCTCCGCCTTGGCCCGGGAGAGCGCTTCAGATCCCCAAGGGTACCAGTCGACAGGATTGTGAGCATGCGACAGCAGATACGGGGAGTTTTCGCTGATGAGCCGATTTGTGTGCGAGTGCGATGTTTCAACTGCCTGCTTCAAACAATTTTCCCTTTGTATTACAAAGCTCAAAGTCTGTTGCTATTATACGAAATAGAAGGCTATAGGAGAAATACTTTTATGATGTTTTGGCAGGCTTGAAGAGGGTATAGGAGAACATGAGATTGCCACGTCCCTCTCAGAATCGGGACTCGCAATGACGATGTTAAAATGTCACCCACATACATAGTGTCACCCAAGCGCCTGACCGCTGTGGCAGGAAAGCTGGGGTCCATCTTCTCTTTAATCTTGTACCACACTGCTTGCGGTGTGATCTTCTCTTTCCCTGCTGTGAGAGGACGCGGTGAGGGCTAATTAAATTTTGGAGACGAAAAAAGACCCGCGGGGCATAAGAATGACCCGCGCTACCAGACAAAGAGACGATGAACTGAGATGCTGTGCTGTCAGGCGCCCTCGCCTGACAGCATCCTTCTCTGGCCCGAAGAATCGCCACGAAGACAGAGTGAAGTTTTATCTTACTCTATGGAAATTATCTTTGAAAAAAATGTCGAAATCTTCAACTGGAAAAACGGCACAGTTTGTTCTTTGCCGTTCACATGCCCCTGATTTCTTATCTGCTCTATGCCGGTTTCAATATCGAAAAATCCAAAGGTCTTTACAAAGCCTTTCAAGCCCGCTGAAACAATTGCAATCTTTTCAACGACCCCGGTTGGAAACGGTTCGGTATAGGCTCCTTCGGCTGTAATCCAGGGTTCGCTCCAGATCGCATCGATACTTCCTTCGCCCTGACGGAGATATCGAAATGTGAGTGAGCTATTTACTGATGTCCCAAACCAGCGTGTGAGCGAGATTGTGCTCAGGTCATAGTCGTTGCCAAGCGCGGCTCCGATGAGATTATTATCGATTGTGTATCTGTTTCTCGGAGCAATCTGATTAAATGTCCAGTTTGTGACCCTACTGTAATCCATGGTGAGATCGTATGAAGGTAAAACATCGGCGATATATCCGGTTAACAAGATTCCCATCTCAGTCGGCTCTTTGTCTCCGCGCGACTTATTATCAAGCTGAATATCATCGATAAGCAACTGGCCGAAGAATTTATATCCCCGCGCAGGTTTGTAGGTAAAGTCAAACCCAAGCAGCGTGTTGTCATTGACATCCTCATTCAACTGCGAGCCATGATAGAAAATAATCGGATTGAGATAAAACAGATCAAGCTGTCGTCCTACACCGCCGAAAATAACTGTTTCAATCAATCCGAGTCGAAACTGAGGACTAAAATGCATATCCAAACGATGTCCAGCGAAATACCGATTCTCAAATTGCGCGACTGCATCAATATCGGTGTTCAAACCGTCGAGACGCGCCAAGCGATATGAAACTGTCAAGTTCCCCCATTTTAAGGCATAGGCAAAGCCGTCGAGTTTGCGCTCAGGCGATAGAAACAATGATTGCCGCTCTCCCCAGAATTGGGAAAAACGCCCCACGAGAAGATGGACACGATTTGTCTGATAACTGCCGAAAGCATATTCGACATCTCCAGCGAACCCTCGCCACTTTTTGCCACGATACTTTTCATCGCGGGCACGCCGTTCGTCGAGCACAAAAGCTGAGTAGATAAATAAATTATTCAATGGTTCGCCTGAGCCCCCCCCCCTCATTCGCTCAAAACCCTGCGGTCGGCTAAATCTCCCTGATCGGAAATCTTCGTCGATAAAACCAAACAGCGACAGTCTCGATGCAGGCACATTTTGGATGTCAGCAAACGGCGCTACGGAGCAGTCTATGTCGCTGCAGAGGTATGGTCCACACTGGTAATCATAGCGGTCCAAAGCAAATATTTCGTGTCTCTCAAGACGGTCATAAATAAAGTTATATTCAGCCTGCCCAAGCGGCAACACTCCGCCAGCGGAAGCGCTAATTGGTTTTAATGCCGAAGCGGCAATTAGTACGAGCAAAAAAGTTGAAGGGTAATGTCTCATGGGTCGAAGAAAATGACACATTGCGCACGGCGCAGATTTTTGAGAACAGCCAGTGCATGACTGTTCTCGATGATACAACCTACATCCCGGTCCCTTTAATCACGGTCGGGATAGTTTTCATAATCAGCTTTGCGTCAAGCCAGAGCGACCAGCGGTCGATATATTCAAGGTCGAGTCTCATCCAATTGTCAAAATCAATCGCATTTCGTCCGCTGACTTGCCAGATACAAGTCATGCCGGGTTTTACAGAGAGTTTGCGGCGATGCCACGGCTCAAAGTTGCGCACCTCGTTCGGAAGCGCGGGTCTGGGACCGACAAGAGACATCTCGCCCCGGAAAACATTGATAAGCTGAGGGAGCTCATCAATTGAAAATCCCCGGAGATATTTCCCGAGTCTTGTTACTCGCGGATCCTCCTTAATTTTGAACACGGGTCCTGACATCTCATTTTGGTCAAGCAGGTCATCTTTCTTCTGCTCCGCATCGGTGCACATGCTCCTGAATTTATAGAGCATAAACGGCCGTCCGTTGAGGCCGACCCTGACCTGCTTGAAAAAAATCGGCCCGCAGCTGTCGATTTTAATAACAGCCGCAATCAGCAACAGAATCGGAGACAGCAGCATCAGACTAATGGCGGAACCTATACGATCGACTAAAGCCTTGGCCAAAAGCGCAATCTGATTGGTGGGCGCGGAACGATACAGAAATGCCGGCAAACCATTTATATAAGTTGAACGTGGAACTGCTATCTGTGGCTTGAACAACTCAGGCATGACAAAAAGGCTCACTCCCATTCTCTCAGCCGCTTCGAAAAGCGCGCGAGAGCGCGGGAGATCCTGCGGCTCAACAGCCACAAAAATAGCGTCAGCCCGATCCTTCTCGATAATTTTGACCAGATTATCAGGATGTCCGGCAAGCGGGATATCCCGATAGCGCCACAATCCGGTCTGATGAAAATCAACAAAACCGGTGACATCCGTTTTTAGTTCTGGAGAATCAAAAATCATATCGGCAACTGTTCTTCCTTGAACGCCTGTCCCAACGATGAGAACCTTCCTGACGGAAGAGAATTGGTCGGGCAATCCTTTCGCTCGCAGACCAAAAGTGTTCCGTTGACGACGAACGTAATCCAAAATTACTTTTGCAATGTTATACAATATTAATTGTGAAGCAAGGTTTAAAAGAATAAAAAGTCCCACTGCCGTTCTATCAATCGGCCAGACAAAAAGATAGCTCGTGGCCAGAAATGCAAGACTCAGTTTTGCCTCATCCGCAAACAGCCAGCCCAATCTCTTTCGAATCCGTGAAAAAGTGAGCGCAGGCTGGGGACCGCGAGTAATATAGTAGCCTACTCGAATAGCAATCCCGACCATCAACGCTTGCATCATCCAGCTCTGCCAGTTTGAAGTTAAAAGCAAAGCTGTTATAAGAGAAGCCGTTGCGACAATCGTTTCGCCTGTCTGTCCGGCAAATGCCAACAGAAAATTTTTCTTTCTTTCGAAGTTTGCCGAGCGAGAGGTCGACGATTCAATTTCGACCTGAACCGAACTTCGGATTTTATTTATGGAGGTTTCTGTGTGTGAAGGGGTCTCAACTTCCTCAACAGTGATCGATTCGCGTACCATTTCACCCTCTAAACCGATACCGATTTCATCCATGACTGGGGCAGCGGTTGTCGCCGGAGGAGTCATGAAATTTCAACCTTGGCATTTTTATCCGCCCGATACACAGAGACCCTCCGCACATCAAAAACTGACTCTTTGGCCATAGGCATTGGCTCAGATTCGCTGGTGCCCTTGCGAAGTGTGACCGGCCGATTGTCCATTCGATTAATGGCATAAGACTCTTTCGGCATTGATTGAAAGGCCCGCGTGAGTAGAGCATTCATATTGACGGAGTGGATTGAATATCTGAGATAACCTTCAAGGCCGGGATAGCCGTCGAGATTCTCGAAATTGACTCCTTCCCGAACAAGCCAGTTGCCGGCCTGAATCGGCTGGGCAACCCGGATAAGCATAAAGTCTGTTGCGACAAGACGATAGTGTACACCAAGCTTTGTTAAAACGGTGGCAATGCGAAGCATTTCCTCATGTGTCGAAATGACCTGTTCTGCAACACTTGATCCAGCTTCGATCGCTTTGGCTGCAAGAGCAATGGTTTGACTGGAAATTTTTTCCAGGCGAATTTCATTCCTAATCTTTCGCATCGTCGAAGCGCTGCCAATAAGCACTCCTGCTGCATGGGAAATGGCTGTAGTATGGCCGTGTAAGCTTCTCAGAATCACGAGATTGGTGTATTGTTGGAGCAAAGGCAGTGCGGTCGCCCCGAAGTAATCGATATAGTATTCATCTATAATAACCAGTCCACGAGGCACGGCTTGTGCGAACTGCTCAATATCAGCCATTGAAAAAGAGGAGCCAGTCAGACGGTTAGGATTGGCAATGAAAACAATGTCTTCGGATCTTTCGATTTGGGAGAGGACGGCTTCAACATCACCGGAAAAGGGGGACAGAGACAACGCTTCAATTATTTCAATTCCGGCCCGGTCGGCCGAGATTGCCAGATCGGGTGTGCAATGACCCGCAACAACAAGCTTGGTCGAAGGTTCATTCCAGACAGCCAGCAGGGCCGTCATGAAATCGGTCGAATCGTTATAGACCAAAAGCGAATTCGGCTCGACTTTGAACTGTGTGCCTAAAAGCGGAAGAATATGCTGCAGTGACTCTTCGGCCGTGCGAAACTGTAGGTTCTCAATAGTTTTCATTCTTTTTTCCTTCTTCTTACTCATCACTCTCGCCGTTGAGCGAGGCCGATTCTATCTTTTGTTTTAGGTCGGCTGACTTGGTAATTGCAAGGAAGGTGCCGAGATGATCAGAAATCGAACATCACACAGTAAGGCTATGGAATAAAATGAGTTAACAGGCCGCACGACCGACAAAATGTTCTAACGCACAGAAGAAATTTCGCCTGAGCGAGACCTTCTTTCCCCAGTTCAGGAAATCTATTCCCAAAACTATCATCACCGGAGGCTGGTAGAGAGCCTCCGGTGATTTTAAGGAAGGTGAGATAAGAAAAGGAAGCTGAAATCGTTGTGTGAAGCTCTAAAGTTTATCTATTAAGAGTATTGTAGTTAGAAGTCCTGCGGTCGTGGTCACCACCGCCGTAAGTGTTTTAGTCCAATCTCTGCTCGTCTGAATTTTGGTCGGAACAACAATGACATCGCCGGGCTCTACGCGTTTACCGAGGGCGCCTGAGCCGGAATAGACCGAGCCATTTGCCTTGATGAGATTTGTCCCTTTTTTATCGGCCTGAAAAGAAAAATTGCCGGCTTGTTTGATGTAGAAGCTGACATTCTTTTTTTCCTGATACTTTATGGTTCCATCGGAGGAAACTGCCCCAAGTACCGAAATACCGCTTGGAGTCGCCGGAATATAGATATAATCGCCCGGCTCAAGGACAACATTGCCGATTTTGCCTTCGCTCGCTACAATCTGATCCATATTTATAACGAGTCTATTGACCGAGCTTGGGTCGTATTCAAAAGGTTTGATTCTCGAAATATTGCCCAGCGAGTCTTTTACCATCGGGCTTGATTTGACAAGCAGACTGGGAACACGGAGTCGGTCAAGGTTATTGCTTATTGTTTTCCGTTCGAAAATCGTCCCTTTCGGGAATGAACTTGGGCTGAAGCCACCGGCACGAAGAAGCAAGTCGTAGAGCGTTTCCTGTTCCCCGCTCAAAAGATATTCGCCGGGATAGTTAACCTCTCCCTCCAAGACAACGGTGCGGTGGACGCGCCATTGCGGAATCTGTCTGATGTAGACACGATCATCTTGTTCTAATTTTACCAGTGACACTTGTTCGCTATTTAGGCTGATATACTGCAATGACACCTCGCCGCTGACATCAACCCGCCCTATTTCAGCTTGAAGCCGCGAGGCTCCGCGTGTGAAAGAGCCGGCGAGGAAGACGAGGTCGTTCACGGTCATGTCGGCATAGAGGGGATATTTACCGGGGTTGTGAACTTCTCCCTCGATCTGGACATATTTTTCGCGGGTGACTTCGGACATCGAGTAGACATGCAATGAATCACGATCTCTGAGAATGATGTTCTGTTCAGAATTGCCAGCCAGAATGGCAGTCAAATTTACAGGTACGACTTCGCGGCTACCGTCGGTGTGGCGTCGGAAAAGATTTGCGCGCTCAAAATGGACATCATAGGGCTGAAGTATCGACCGGCCAAGCAGGTCGGATATCCGAGTGGAGTCATTCCGTTCAAAATAGCCGGGATGTTTGACCATCCCGCCAATGGAGACCATATTATTCTTTGATTCAAAAACAGAAAAAATGGTCAGTTTGTCACCGTCAAGCAGTTCAAGGTCGCTTACTCCTCCGGCACTGTCGGATCTGAGATTTAAATCAATGACTTCCCATTCATCGCGATCGGCAATGCGCTCGAGCATCACACGGTCAAGGTGAGCATCGGCTGTGGCATTGCCCGCCAAAGCGAGAACTTGAAGGGCTGTCTCACCTCCTCTGAGTTCATAGAGGGCGGGGCGTATAACTTTTCCAGAGACCGCCACACGAGCGCCTGAGACCGGGACAAAGATTGCGTCGCCAGACTCAAGTCTGGTATCGAGGCTATTGTCACCTTCGAGTAAAAATTTATAGAGGTCAATCTCTTTGACCTTGACCCCGTTTCTCATCAGCCGTATTGCCCGCATGGAACCATGTTCATTGGGACCGCCGGCAAGAAATAGGGCGTTAAAGAGCGAGGTCAATGAAGAGACCGTGTATGCCCCGGGACGATTCACTTCGCCTGTCAGATAGATACGTATTGAGCGTATTTTGCCTAACGAGACATTGAGGTCAAACTCGGTATAGACTTCGCTGAGCTGTCGTCGCACACTCGTTTTGAAATCAGCAAGCGACATACCATAGGCCAGAACTTCGCCGACTTTAGGGATGAAAATTTTTCCTTCCCTATCTATAGTGAGATTGAATTCTTTTTCAACTCTTCCCCACAGATAGATAATGACATTATCGCCGGGACCAAGAATATAATCAGGTGACGATGCAATATCATTAGGTGGGGCGCTCTCAAACGGGGCGTTGAAAAGTTCAGTTCCAAACGGACGCAATACACCCTCTTTTTGGTCTGTCAGATTGGCTGATTCTGTGACAGTTTGGTTGCTGGAATCAGACAGATTTTTCCCCTGACCTGCGCCATTGAACACTCGCTCGGAGACGACTGGCAATTTTGTTTCTACGGTTGAGTCATAGATCGAAGCGGTTTTGTAGGAGTTGTTCTCAGGTTTGGCTTGTGAAAGCGAACTTTGATACTTTTTTACGTATGCTTCCTTTTCAGCCGCCGAAAGCGATGACAGGTCCTGCGCAAAGAGCTCTTTGAACCAATTCAATGATACCAGCACAATGACCAGTAGTAACAGCAGAAAAATCCTTTTCATTGTCTTTTACCTTCCTTTGACAATTTCTCTATTCTCACATTTATCCTTTAGCCCCTTCCTTGAGGGCTAAACCAACATAGTGCAAGGAGAATGCCAAGCTCTGCGGCGGCTTCAGAAGTCAATAGAAGACAAGGCTATACGCGGACCTTAATATCACTGAGATGGATTATCCTAATACAAAACAGGCAAGCTCTTCCGGATGGGATGGTCTTTTTTTCCTTATTTCAGTTAACAAATTTACTCTCGGTCTCCTGTCAGACTGCCAAGGCCCCTCTTCAAAGAGCAGACTCGACGCCAATGATTCGGAAGTTAGGGTATCGAAAAGCGATGTCCTCTTGACTTTGCCCGACGGATTATTTACTTTAGAATTCTGATTTTGACGTATGCCCAGGTGACTGCGTCTATATGTATCGACTTAGGTTATGAAATGATAAGCGGCCGCCATTCTCGAGGCTGCCCAAGGTTTTCGGTTAATAGGTTGGGAGTTGTTATATGTCTTATAGACTCAGTGGAGAAGTATATGGGGATGATTAAATTTACAGTGCTTGGTTTGTCTCTTGGGCTTTTTGCCTGCTTGCAGGTTTCTGCCGCCGGTTTTCAGAATACAAGTGTTGGCGCTACATCCAAGGGTATGGGCGAGGCTTTTCGAGCCACTGCAAATGACTGGACAGCCGCATACTATAATCCGGCTGGATATGCCTTCATCCCGGACAACCAGCTCGGGCTCAACTGGGCGTTTCCTTATTTGCGGCATGAACTCACCCCGAATTACGGATACCGTGATAATTTCGGAAATCGCGTAGAAACGGGTGTTTTCAATGACCATCAGGTCAACAATTCCCATGAGATTCTCAATATTCCCTCAGCCGGTTTTCTTCTAAGATTTCCGGTATGGCAGGAGACCGTTTTTGGGCTTTCGGCTTTCGAGCCATTTGACTATAACATCTCCTGGAATCTCTATACCCCGCCTGAGGCCTACAACGACCTTGTCCAATTAAACGGTGCCGACACAAACCGACTTGATATTCCGACCTCGCAGTTCAGTAACAATCTGGACGTTGTCGCTTTTCAGTTAACCGCGGCCAGAGAGTTCATTCCTGATAAACTCTCTATTGGACTCGGCCTCCAGTTGCTTCGCGGAGACCTTGTCTTTAACGACCTTACCTTCCGGAATAATCCACTCGCCTCGCCGGTTTCCGATCGGCCTCGAGATTTGGTGCCTGAATTCAGTTCCAACGACGGTCGCGGCTGGGGGTTCGGCATCAATGCCGGTATGATGATGAAGGTCACCCCTAAGATGAATGTCGCGGCAACAGTCAAGATTCCTTTTGATATTAAAATAAGCGGTGAGTCGACCCTGAGTTTCCTGATGCCGCGCAATACCTTTCTCTCACCGCAGTATCAGCCCGGCAGCGAAGAGTTTCTTTTCACCAACGGAAGCCTCGTTCCCATCTCGGCCAATTTCGAAACAACCCTCAAACTGCCGACATCGCTTGCCGCTGGAATTGCCTATAATGTCAACGAAAAGCTGAATGTGGCTTTTGATGTCGAATATACGCTTTGGTCTAAATACAATGGTCTTGAATTCGAATATGCAGATTTTTCCTACCCACGTATTTCTGAATACCGAGCTATCGACTCCACCCCTGAATTTTTCACCTCTGACCTTTCATCTCCAGTCGAGTGGAATAACTCAGGAAAAATTATGGCGGGGCTCAATTATAAATTGAACAATTTGCTTACCATCATGGCCGGCGCATCACTTGATCAGTCAGTTGCGCGCGAAGGAATTGCGGTCAAACCGCAATTTGTAGATACCGGTAACAAGCTGACAGTTAATCTTGGCGGACTGTTCCATCTCTCGCGCTGGGATTTCGGCCTCGTCACAAGTTTCACAGATTTTCCAGACCAGACTATTTCCGGTTTCATCGATCTTGATAACGATGGAATCAATGACAATTTCCCGGGCACATACGGCGCGCGGGGTTTTGAAACCATTATTTCTGTCGGCCATCGATTTTAGGAACGAGGAGAGATCATAATGATATCGAGATTTTTTAAGCCAGCCAGTTTTCTTCTGATCATTGCTCTGTTATCCTTGAGCTGTTCAGACCGCGGTTCCTACTCGGTTAAATCCGATGTGGACGAGAAGGGTATTATCGCCGGATTAGGCGCCGATCATGTCTTTGACTTTCCCGGCCTGTACTTCCAGCCGCGAAATTCCCCCGGAATGCAAAAAATGGCCATTTACGCGCCCAAGAGATTTTTTGATCAGGGACAGCCCCTGCCGGTGTTAGTTCTTCTTCCCCCTGCTTTTGGAACTCAGTACTATTACTTTGAGCGCGGTCTTTATGAACTCGCTGAAGATATGATCCAAAAGGGTGAGATTAAGCCGATGATTATTGTCTGTCTCACTAATGAGTCGAGCTTTGGCGGGAGTTTCTTTGCCAATAGCATTCCCGGCGGATTTTACGACAATATTTTGGGTGGGCAACTGCTCGACCACATCAAAGATCGCCTCGACATTGTCCTTCCCCAGACCAGCAAGCATGGTATCGGAGGAATTGGTATGGGCGGTTATGGCGCGTTCCGCGCCGCAATTAAAAGTCCCGGCGTCTATGGGTCAGTGAGCGCCAACGATGGCCCGCTCGACTTTGACGGTCCGACAGGCAACAGTGGACTCAAGAATTTGTTTGTCCGCGCAAGCAATGAGCCCCTGAATGCATCCACAGACACTGTAGCTTCGTTTTCCAAACGCTTCAGGACGACGGTAAATAGTCCCATTGTTAATCCAGCGACTATTCCTTTGTCAATGCTCTTCACCGGAGGATCGCTCGCCTTTTCTCCCAATGACACAAATGCCACCCTTGGTACTATTCTTGACAGAGACGTAATAATCAATGGCGTTCTTGTGCACACCCGTCTCAGCGTTACTCTTTCCTCGCCTAACACAATAGGCGCCACAGCTTCAAAAGTCGACAGTATTTTCTCCGTTACCCTGCACCCCACGAGCGGCGGCGGTAGGCACTATTTTGGCATTCATCTCCCCTACGACAGCATGGGCGCCATTAATCAACCTATTTGGGACATGTGGATGGACAACGACCTTGCCCAATTGCATGAAGACGCGGTCAGCAACAAACCACTCTACGGAGTCAACATCTTCATGGCGTCGACCCCCGAGGCCGCCGATGGATATTATGACATGACCCAGTCATGGAAGAACTACCTCAGAGGAATCTACGGTATTGGACGCGTTCAGGAATATTCATACAGTGGACGCCTCGGTAATCCCGCGACCAAAGATCAGTATGTAAATGATTTGCTCCGTGAAATGCTGATGTTCCATTCAAAGAATTTTCAAGAGTAATAACAGTTTTAGCATGATACGCCCGGAGGACAAGTCCTCCGGGTTTTTTTTAACCTAAACGGGAATAATTTAGACCATGTCATACGATCTACTCGCTATTGGAGCGCATCCTGACGATATCGAAGTCGGCTGCGGCGGCGTTCTTATAGATCTGGCCAGCCACGGTTACACATGCGGCATGGTTATCATGACCCTCGGTGAAATGGGAACCGGCGGCTCGGTGGATATCCGGAAGCAGGAAGCAAAGGATGCCGCATCTATTCTGGGCGCAGACATTCTCGGTCATTTCAATTGGGGCGATACCAAGCTTGAAGACACATCTGCGAACCGGCTTGAGATAGCGCGAATTATCCGAGTTGCCAAACCGAAAATAATTCTTACTCCGTATCCGCAGGTTGCGCATGGCAGACGACAATCACATCCGGATCATGTCGCCGCTGGAATTATTACAGTCAATGCCGCCAATATCGCGAGTCTTCGGAAAGCCGATGTCCCGGGAGAACCGCACCAAGTCCAGCGCGTTTTTCATTACTTTCTGCCGCCCGGCGTTTTCCCGACATTTGTGGTGGACATAACCGTGCATTATGACAAGTGGATAGCCTCGCTCTCGGCGCATAAATCGCAGTTTCTCAACCCTGACAAGGGACGGGATTATATCGAACAGTTGACGGCCATGTCCCGTTCATTCGGCCAGCTTGCACGGTGCAAATACGGCCTTGGCTTTGCGGCTTTTGAGCCGCCGCTCATTGGGGATATGATGAGTTTGGTCGAACAGCCGGAGATGAAGTAGCAGGATGTTTTTTTGTCCTTACTTCCTGCGCTGGCGAAAAGCCCGAGCCAACCGTATCTTCGTGCGGGGTGGCCCAAGCCTGCACAAGCATTTGTAGCACACCGCTTGCGGTGTGATCTTACCGTTGGTTCCGTGGTGTCGGGCCTCTCTGCCCGACACCTACGAATGAAGTCGTCAGGATCACAAGGATCGCTGACCTACGAATATCGGAAAACATGAGATTGCCGCGTCATCCCGCTGTCGAGGGTCGGGTTCCCGCTACCTCTTCACTGCCAACTGACGAACCTTCTCAAATGCGCCCTTGAGATCAGTCATCAGGTCGTCAATGTGCTCAAGCCCAACCGATAGGCGGATAAGGCCGTCGCTAATGCCATTCTTCTCGCGGATCTCTTTTGGAATCGAAGCATGGGTCATCGATGCCGGGTGATTGATAAGAGACTCGACACCGCCCAGCGATTCAGCAAGAACAAAGACTTCAGTCGCCATGACAAAAGCTTTTACCGTCTCAAAATCAGCCTTGAGAACAAATGAAACCATCCCGCCGGGAAGAGACATTTTGTTCAGGAGGGGTTTCCCATCCAGTCCGGGATAGAATACCGTTTCAACAAGATCAACTGACTTCAGATAGGCGGCTATTTTCTGGGCGTTTTCGCTGTGCCGCTCCATACGAAGATGAAGCGTCTTCAGACCGCGCAACACCAGCCAGGAATCAAACGGGCTCAAGACCGCGCCGATAGCATACTGATTAAATCTAAGCCGTTCAGCCAAATTTTCGTCGTTGACTATAAGTGCTCCGGCGATAACATCGCAGTGCCCAGCCAGATATTTCGAGGCTGAGTGATGGACAATGTCCGCCCCGCTTTCAAGCGGCCGCTGAAGAAACGGTGTGGCAAAGGTATTGTCGACTGCCGTCAGAATCCCTCGTGGTTTGCCGATTGCTGCGACGGCTGAAATGTCTATCAGTTGCAAGAGCGGATTGGTGGGCGACTCAAGCCAGAATAATTTGGTGTGCTCATTGCAGGCTTTGGCAAAGTTCTGAGACGCACGTCCATCGACATAGGAGAAATCGAGCCCGAAATTTCTCATCACCCGCTCAAACTGTCTTCGGCTCCCCCCGTACAGATCACTGACCGAAACAACATGGTCGCCGCTTTTCAAAAGTGACAGCACGGCATGCATTGCCGACAGCCCCGATGCAAAGGCGTAGGCGTGACTTCCTCCCTCAAGCGAGGCAAGCGCGTCTTCGAGCGCGTTTCGGGTCGGATTTGACCAGCGCGAGTAGACATAACCGGATTCATCTCCGGGAAATCCGACACGGTAGGTCGATGACGGATAGATTGGTGTGGTGACCGAGCCGCTTTCGTCCTGTGGGACATGGCCGGCATGAATCGCGCGAGTGGCGAACTTTTTCTTGTCGAAATTGCTGTCTTTCATATATGGTTATAGAAATCCTTTCTCGCGCATCCAGTCATCGTTAAACATTTTGCTTATATATTTTGTGCCACTGTCGGGCAGAATCACGACCATTATTTTGTCCGCTGAAAGTGTTTTTGCGTGCTCGAGCGCAACATGGACAGCCGCGCCGGAAGAACCGCCGCCGAGCATTCCCTCTTTTCGGGCCAAATCCCTCCCCGCGAGAAAACATTGCTGATCATTAACTTGGTAGATTTTATCGATAACCGTAAAGTCTATAGCTTTGCACATCATATCCTCGCCGATTCCCTCCACAAGGTAGGTGTGCGGCTCGATCATCGATTTGTCTTTATGATACTGATAGTAAATTGACCCGATAGGATCGGCAGCGACGACCTCGATTTTCGGATTTTTCTCTTTGAGGAATCGGGCAGTTCCGGAGACAGTGCCGCCGGTCCCGATGCCGCCGACAAAGACATCAATTTTACCGCCGGTCTGCCGCCATATTTCAGGGCCGGTGAGCATATAGTGCGCTTCGATGTTATTCAAGTTATTGTACTGACCGATAAAATACGAATTTGGGGTCTGGTCGGCGATTCTCCGCCCGGTCTCATAGTAACTTTCAGGTGATTCTGCTGGCACGGCAGTCTTGCAGATATGAACTTCGGCGCCAAATGCCCGCATTGTATCGACTTTCTCTTTGGACATTTTATCCGGGATGCTGAGTATGGCCTTATAACCGTACACTGCGGCAAACATGGCCACTGCGGCGCCGGTATTTCCTGACGTCGCTTCGACAATTGTCCCACCGGGCTTAAGGTCGCCGGAGGCAATGGCTTTGCGGAGGATGTAGACCGCCATTCGGTCTTTTACTGACCCGGTCGGGTTAAGAAATTCGGGCTTTACCAACACTGTGGCCGCAATCCCCCGCTCCTTTGTCATCCTCTGCAGTTTGACCAAGGGGGTATTTCCGATTGCCTCGGTTATATCATGAGCATAAAATGTCTTTTCCATCTTCGTGGCTGTCTCGCTTCTTAAAACGTTTGTTGTCATGTTGCCCCTTTGTTACATGGGATCGGCGTAATTTTCCATCAACTCAATAATTGATAATAATTTATGAAGGAAGCGGGAATTGTCAAGCAATTCCCCTACGGGACTTAGGTCAAATCTGAGACTGAGTTCATGGCCTGCAAAGTCTGCGGCTTCGCAGAAAATGATAATTTTGGATATTTCTTGAAAAAAAACATTTGACAAAAAAGAATTCAGACTATAACCATAGACCGCTAATGGGAAATAGATTGAGTGTGGAAAATCATCCGGTTGGATAATTATACACGTCAAGAGGGAGGTATAGAAATATCTATGTTTTGCGCTAACTGTACGGAGAAAATTGTTGGAAAGCCAATCAAACAGGCAACCGACTATTACTGCTCACTCGAATGCGCCAATCTCGCTTCCGGAATCGAGCCTGAAGAAGAAGAATATTTCGAGGAAGAAATGATCGATGAGTATTTCGGCGAGGAAGAATAATCTATTATCGACATCGACTCCACGAGACAACGATTTAATCTGACCTTCCTCTTTCGCTCTTATTCTAAGAGCGCGAGATATTCAGTACTTTATATTTAATCGTACCGGTCGGGATAGTGATTTCTACGGTCTCCCCAACAACTTTACCCAGAAGCGCCGCCCCAATTGGTGATTTAATCGAAATAACATCGTTGTCGACATCGGCTTCTTCAGCCGGGGCAATTGTGTAGAGAATTTCCTCTTTATTGCGAAGGTCCTTCACGAGCACTTTAGCGAAAAGATAGACTTTATCTGACGGAATCTTCTCGGGGTCGACCGATCGAATGCGAGACATCTTATCTTCAATCTCAGCAATTTTCCGCTCCAGATGTTTCTGGGCGTCCTTTGCGGCATGATACTCCGCATTTTCGGATAAATCGCCAAGCTCCATGGTTCGCTTGATTTCAGCGACCAATTTTGGGCGCAATTCGAATTTGAGCTTTTTAAGCTCATCTTCCATTTTCATGCGGCCCTCTTTAGATAAATAGATAGGTTCACTCATAGGGCTCTAATATACATTCAAATTATCCTGAAGGCAACGGCGATGGCGTCCGTTTTGCAAAGAGTCCATAGATGAACAGAGAAAGGGCAAGCCCGGGGAAAATAGGCTGCAAGCCGAACCAGAAGCTATTATCCGGCGTCCAATACTGGGATAAATACCAGACCGCGGATAACGAGCCGGACAATACGATAGTCCAAAAGGCCGATGTGCCTGATAATCGCCGATTGCCGACAAAACTGAAAAAGACAGGTATCAGAAGGGCGGGTGTGCCAATCGAGCCGAAAGCATACCAGATATCAACGACTGAGCGAAATACAAGCACACAGACAATGGCCAGAACGGCGGTCAGCCACAATCCGATATGTGTGAATTTCAAAATGGACGAATTGTCGAGCTTTCGCAGGCGGCCAATTATATCATTACTGAATGTGGTAGCGGCGATAAAAAAATACGAATCTGCGGTCGATTGCGCTGTTGCAAACATCGCCAGAACAAACAACCCCAACACTCCAACGGGAAGTATCTGCTGGGCGAGCGCCGGAAAAGATGTCACCGGGTCAGCCAAATCGGGCATAAGGACGCGCGCATACAAACCACAGGTTGTCGTCAAAAAATCAAACAAGGCCCAAAAGCCAATGGAAAGAAAGATGCCATTCCGCGCGACGGAACCTGATTTTGCGGCATAACAACGCTGAAAAAAAGCCGGTTCGGTCAAGGTCGCAAGGGCGATGACATACCATGTCGCAATATAGAATGTCGGTTGGCCGCCATGCCAAGTCAGATGATTTTCGGGCAGACGCGACTGCAAAAACTCAAATCCGCCGTATGTGGCGATAAGATAAATCACAAGAACGATGAATCCAAGGAACATGAGGACTGTCTGAAAGATATCGGTGCGTACGACCGATTTGAAGCCTCCCAAAAACAGATAGATAATTGAAAAGAGACTCCCCGCGACCGCGCCAGTCCAAAACGGCCAGCCGAAAAGTGTTTGGCAGAGAACGCCCAGAATAAGTATATACGCGCCGGGGACGGTCATGAGGTAGATAATCGACGCCCCAAGGACGGCGGTTTTGGTGTCATAAATTTTTGCAAGGCGGTCAGGAATAGTCAGCAACTCCGACTGACGAGCCTTTTTGGCCAGAAAAATCGCGAAGAGAAATGCCGCCACATAATACGGCAGTCCGAAAACGAGCCAGTTCGAAAGGCCATAGCGGTAGGTGTATTCTCCGATGCCGAGTATTCCTCCGTACCACGTCGAGACCAGACTTGCGGCAAAAGCTGGCACAGTGAGCATACGTCCGCCAAGAATGAGTTCGCTCGTCGAACTTTCGGGCTGGAGTCGTGTGCGAAACCCCAACCATAAAATAGCGGCGGCATAGAAGGCAATTATGCCAATATCGAGAGGGTGCATTGGACGTTAAAACAGTTCGAGGCGAAGTTGCGCATAAAATGACCGTTCTGCAGCGACATAATATTCTGCGTCCCCGGCAAGAGTTACCCCGCCAGTGGATGGGTCTATTACGCCATAATTCCAACCATAGCCGGAACGCTCGTATTTGAGATCAAAAAGATTGTCGATCGTTCCGGATAGAGTCAGGTTGCCGATATTAAGAGCATTTTTCAGGGTCAGCTGCGCAGAAAGTGATGAGACCGTGAATGCTTCGATAGCGAGCGATTCAATATTGACAAGCTCAAGATATTGTTTTCCGACCATCTGCAGGCGGTATGTCAGACGCCAACTATTTTTATGCAGATCCGCTACGAATGAGCCGAGCATGTCGGGGAAACCAAGTCCCCGTCTATTATTGAGATTTACTTCAGCTTGACCGAAAAAGGCGCCGGTTCCGTCATAAACATCGATTGTATCCACGAAATCTTTGATGCGATAGCGGTTGAAAGCAAGACTTCCGCTTAGACTCAGAGGTTTTGTCAGGTTAATGCTTCCGTTCAATTCAATCCCCGATCTGACCGACCCGTCGGCATTGACCGTTATCGCTTGACCAGTGCTTGGGTTTATGCCACCATAGGGGATAATCTCGTCTTTGAAATCCATCCTGAAAAGATTTACGCCGAATGAATATTTTTGGGTTCGGTACACGCTTCCAATCTCCAGATCATAAACGCGCTCTGAGCGGGCAGTCGGGTCACCAAAGACAACCGCCGAATCGCCCGACGCGGTAAGCAAGATATCGTCGATTTCAAACGATGGGGTAATATACGGATCGCTGGCATCATAAAGCGCGGCATCGGTCGGCGTGCGCGAGGCGAGAGCGAAGTTCGTATACACGTTCAGCTTTGATTCCTCGTTGTCAGACAACAAATAATTAAATCCGAGACGAGGGGAAAGGAAAAGCCAGTGGACGTCATATTGATAGCCTTGAAACGCGCCGAATCTTTCCTGATTAAAGCTGTAGGTCTGATAGCGAAGCTGCGCAGTCGCCTGGGTTGAAAGTCTGTCAGTGATTTTGAAATACTCCTGCGCATAGAACGAGGCCACATGCTTCTTGCCGTAATATTGGTAGTATCGATGTCCCGGCAGGACTAATCTATTGCTGTTTTCGCTCCATTCCACAGTCCCAATGTGGTCAGATTCGAAGAAATAGTACGAACCGCCGAGTGAATGACTACCGCGGGAATGAACGAGATCAAACCGTGGATTCCAGCCGATTTGATATTTGGCAACAGATTGTCTTCGGATGAGATCCCCGTTTGCTTTGAGGCTGTCGGTAAATGTGGAATCTATATTATAATCGCTGTAGAGCGCATCTCCGATATATTGCTCAAAATAACCGCGTCCGCGAATGTAATAGAGGGTGTTGTACAATGTCGCGTTCTGGGACAGCAGGTAGGTGTTGTGCAGATGATAGTGCGGCTGGTTAAAATTATCGGTTTCGTTTTCGTAGGTGAGCGGGTTGGAGCGTCGGTTTGGTGTATCACGCGGAATCCCATAATACGCCAGATGCAGACTTGTCGGCCCGCCGAATAACTGAAGTTCAGTCGTCATATTCGGATCGAGACGCGCAAGAGAGAGGTGGTATGCCCAGCTGTCCACCCAGCTTTGTTCGCGGTAGCCGTCGCTTTTCTGTTTTGAAAACCGTCCGCCAAAAGCCCACTGGCCGTCAATTAAACCAGACGCATAATCAAATGTCTGTTTTGTCGTTTTGCCGATTGCCTTGCTATTACTTGAAAATTCTCCATAACCCGATGTGACTGAAGTCATGCGTTCTTTCCCGAGGATGCCGCTGACGACGTTGATTGAGCCCCCGAATGAGGCATCGCCATAAAGGGAATTCCCTACACCGCGTTGGATCTGGACATCACTCACACTTGAGGTGAAATCCGGCAAATCGACCCAATAGGCATATTGGTCTTCGGGGTCGTTGAGCGGAACGCCATTGAGATAGGTCGCTATACGTTTATCGTCGAATCCACGAATCTGGGTATATGTATAGCCAAGTCCGCCACCGGCATCGGAGTAAGAATAAAGATTTGGAGATGTCTGCAATAGTGTTGGCAGGTCGCCGACGGTGTAATCCCGCATGATTTCATCCCTCGAGATGTTTTCGAAGGCAACTGGTGTCACTCCGGCTTTTGCCCGGTTGGCAGTGACAGTTATCTCTTTCCCCTCGTAATAAATTGGAGAGAGAATAATGGTGTCGGGCAACTGACTCACAGCGAATCTTCGCGGGGCAAATCCGACCGATGAAAAAGTCAGATGAGTAAGCTGGGCAACGCCCGGTTGCGGCGAGTCTGGTGCCGCCTCGGCTGAGACGATGAAGAAATGCCCGAGCGAGTCAGTGATTGCCCCGCGGCCTCTCACATTCCCGGCAACTGTAACTGACCTGAGCGGATGCCGTTCGGGGTCAACCACGGTTCCGGAAAAGGACGCGCTTTGAGATGGGGATGGCATAAACGCCAGCCACAGGCCGGATAACAATCCGGCGATTGAAGAAGATTTCATGACAGTAACCTCGCGTAAAACGGTAAAAGTTTTGCAAGATTCCGTCCTGTGTCGATAGGTCTGCCCATAATTAGGCAGGAGGGGATGTAGTAAGCATCTCCGTTTCCCTACGTCGGCATTACCCGAATCAGGTCTAGGGGGTATGATCTCAGGCGGTCGTATTACGCCACCCCCAACGGATCTATATTAACGAAAAAAAGAAACAGCCTTGGTGTTGCTTTGGCAAGTGATATTTTCAATGACACATCGCTCCTTTATAATACCTGGAGTTAATCCGAATTACCATCTTTTCTACATCGATTTTGTACAGAAATCACTCAACTATTCCACCGGAAGCTGGATATAATTAAGTCCATAATCGGACGGTAAATCATAATCGAGGTAGAAGTTATATGTTTCACGTGCGCCATTAAGAAAGAGGACAGTTGCTTCTATGTTGAACTTTCCCCAGGTAAAAAACGTCTCGACAAATCTCACGTCACGATTGTCATTGTGGCGAAGGGGTTCTTTGAAGGTCTCATGCAGTTGATATTCCACAAGTCTAATTGCGCTCAAAATGTCATCGGGCTCGTCAATAAAAACCGCCAGATGGAAATGCTTTTTCTTCCCAGGCCGCTGTTTGTACTCAATACGGCCATGGGCGTCTTTTACCAACGTGTACCCGAATCGCATAGCCAAAAGATAACTACTTGTCGGCTTGTGTTCAATGAGCTACATTTATCGCATGGATAAAAAGCCAACCGTACTCATCACCGGCGCAAACGGGTTTATAGGCTCACGGCTTTGTCGTGAGTTCTCAACACGCGGCTTCCATATAATAGCCGGGGTGCGCCCTACGGCGAATCTTGAGTTGCTCAATGGAGTTTCTATCGAGTATCGCTACGGTGATATTTGCGATCCGGCTACTTTGATTGATATGGTCAAACATGCAGACTATATTATTCATAACGCCGGGCTGGTAAAGGCGAAAGAGGACAAAACCTTTTTTGAGGTAAATGAACGCGGGACATTCAATCTACTCGAAGCGATCACACAACACAATCCGAAAGTCAAAAATGTCATCTATCTGTCGTCGCTTGCAGTTGCTGGCCCTTCAATAGGCGGGCGCCCATCGAAAGAAAATGACATGCCCCTTCCGATTACTACCTATGGCAGCTCGAAACTTGCTGCCGAGAGGGTTATCGCCCGCTATACCGATACACTGCCTATTCTTATCATTCGCCCATCCGGTGTTTATGGTCCTGGGGATAGAGAAATCCTGACAATTTTTCAGACCGTCAAATGCCGTATAAAACCGATGTTTGGGGATCCTGAACGGCCAATTCAGTTAGTCCATGTAGACGATCTATGCCGTGGCGTCTATCTTGCTGCTGTATCGAAAGCGGCCTCCGGTTCGGTTTTTTTCATTTCGGAGAACCGCGCTTATACAATGTCAGAAATGATGAGCGCTATTGAAACTGCAAGCGGGAAAAATGCGCTGAAACTTCCCATGCCGGGTTGGCTGTTTGAGGGGATCGCTGCCATTTCTGAACTGGGATTTCGAACTGTTCGCGCTACGCCGATGCTCACTCGCGAAAAGGCGAATGAACTGCTCGCCCCGTGGTCGGTCTCGACCGACAAAGCCCGTGACGTGCTCGGATTTGAATCCTCTATTCCATTCGAGCGCGGAGTGAAGGACACTTTCGACTGGTACAAAGAGCGGGGATGGATTAAATGATTTCCTCGACCCTGCTGATCTACTGCCTGATCGCAGCAGGGGCTTATCTCCTAATCATCTCGCTTCTCAGCGAATATGTATCGAAAAAACTACGGCTGACGGAATCAATTCCATCTGAAATCCTCGAGGAATCTTCTGGTGTCTGGTGGTTGATGAATTTCATGATGGAATCACTCTTTTTTGTGGTCATCCCGACCCTCGCCTACGGATTTTTTGCATTTGTTCTCCCTTTTTCCGGGACTCGGGCCGCAATGGCCGCTGCGTTGTTTGCTTTCCTTGTTGGCGCGGCTCCGGCATTGATGAGCCTTTCGGTACGATTGAAGCTTCCACTCTCATGGCTCTTATTTCTGATGCTTAGCCTACTGATAAAACTTGGCGGTTCTTTAATAATTATCGGGTATGTTTATCTGTTATGATGCAAGTATCAACCCACAAAGTAGTGATGGACAAATTCAGCCAGGCGAGGCTGCTTTTTCCTCACACGAATTCAATCAGCTACTTTAACTCTGCTTCGTATGGACCATTTTGCACACCCGTGCAAAAAGCTATCGAAGCCAATATTGCCGTCAGACTCGCGGCGGACCGGGATGATTCTCATGATACCTTTGAAGCAGCAGAACAGCTACGAGGCGATTATGCTACACTTGTTGGCGCAGATAGTCGCCAAATTGGCCTTGGGCTGAATACAAGTTTTGGGCTTAATATAGCCGCTTTTGGACTTCCCTTGGAGCCTGGCGATGAAATTCTTGTCTCGGATATCGAATTTCCGGCAATAGTCTATACATGGCAGGCGGCGGCGCAAACGCGCGGTCTGAAGGTCCGCTTTGTGGCTTCGACTGATAGACAGTTTGACATAAACAAATTTCAGGAATGTATCACGGCCAAGACGAAAGTACTGTCGCTGTCATACGTGCAGTTTTTTAATGGCTATAAAAATGATTTGGCGGCTTTATCAAAAATCTGCAAAGAGAATAATATCTATTTTGTGGTGGACGGTATTCAGGGGATGGGAGTCGAGCCGGTCGATGTGACCAAGATCGGAATTGATATTTTCACTTCGGGCTGTCAAAAATGGCTTCTTGCTCCCCAGGGTTGCGGCTTTTTCTACCTTTCTGACCAAATCCGCAAACGGCTCGGCATTCCATTTATGAGCTGGCTGGGAGTCGATTGGGAAATGAAATTTGGGGACTTGTTTCATTACGATAGGCCTTACTTTGATTCGGCCCAGAAATATGAGTTGGGCTATTATGCCGTGCTCAATATCCTTGGCATGAAGGCAAGCGCGAATCTGTTTCTTGATTTGGGAATTGAGAACATTCAGAAACACAATCATGTCCTCATTGACCGGCTGGCCGACTATGTAAAGTCCAGCGGATATTATACTGTCACTTCATCGCTTGAGGAGAAACACCGTTCGGCTATTTTCACTTTCACCTGTCCGAAGTTTGAAGAGCTTCACAAGATGATACTTAAGGCCGGGATCATTCTGGTGACCCGCGAGGGTTCAATCAGGGTCTCGGTTCATCTCTTCAATGATGAATCAGATATCGATAAATTGATAGAAACGCTCGAGCAGTTTCAGCAGAAGCAGAGCTGATGGGGCCGAGGACATTTCAAACATATCCCGGCTCTCGACGGCCAGCAGTGACCGAAGGGAATGGTGAAACCATTGGCGGAATACTATAGTTCGGGCGGTCATTAGGCAGATCCGATTGGCTTGAGTGGTGGGACCAATTGGGGCAGCCAGACTGCCAGCAGAAAAAATATTTGCTCAGGTTTCCCGTTATTGTATAATTGAAAAAGTTAGAATCTCAGTGTGAGGACTTAAAAGCAGATGACAGATGGCGTTCTTGGAATTCACCATGTGACAGCAATTGCAAGCGATCCGCAGCGGAATCTTGACTTTTATGTGAATCTGCTCGGAATGCGTCTGCTCAAACTCACCGTCAATTACGACGACCCGGGAACCTATCATCTCTACTACGGCAATAAAATCGGCTCGCCCGGTTCGGCGCTCACATTCTTTCCTTGGCCGAAAATACCGCGCGGACGACGAGGGAGCGGCCAAGTGACATCGACCACTTTTTCGGTGCCTCCTTCGTCCATCCAGTATTGGGCCGACAGGTTGATTCGGAATCAAATTCAATTCGAGGAAACGATGACCGCGTCCGGTGAACAGACGCTCATTTTCGAAGACCCCGATGGAATGGAGCTTCAGCTTGTCGGAGTCGCCTTTGATTCGCGAGAGGCATGGGGTGAAGGCGAAGTCCCAGCCGAACATGGCATCCGCGGTTTCCACAGTGTGACACTTACTCTCGAAGGATACGAGCGGACAGCAGGTCTTATGACAACCCAGCTTGGCTTTCGTTTACGGTCGCAGCATGGTAATTTGTTCAGATATGAAAGCGGCGATGGCGGCTCCGGATCGTTTGTCGATATTCTTTGCCAGCCAGATCTTCGTATGGGCGGGATGGGAGCTGGAATTGTTCATCATGTCGCATGGCGGGCAAAAGACGACGCACACCAGTTGCGGCTTCGCGAATCATTGGTAAAAGCCGGCCAAAATGTAACACCCGTCATTGACAGAAATTATTTTCATTCGGTTTATTTTCGTGAACCGGGGCATGTGCTCTTTGAGATTGCCACTGATCAGCCTGGGTTTGCCATAGATGAACCGCTTGATAAGCTTGGCGGTAAACTGCTGCTACCGCCCCATCTTGAGACGAAGCGCAGTCAGCTTGAAGCAGCGCTCCCTCCGCTGACACTGCCGTCGAAGCAAAAGCAAAGACAGTCATAAGTTGCAGGATTCATGAGCAAGCCGACTCTTGATTTTATTCATAAATATATACCTCCAGGGAATCCGGCTTCAAAACTTACAATTTTGCTGCTTCATGGCACTGGCGGTGATGAGTCCGATCTTTTGCCGCTCGGAAAAATGCTCGCTCCATCGGCGGGAATACTTAGCCCACGCGGGAAAGTTCTCGAAAACGGGATGCCCCGCTTCTTTAGAAGATTCGCCGAAGGAGTGTTGGACCTTGAGGATTTGAAAGTCCGCGCCAATGAACTCGCCCAATTCATTACCTCGGCAAGCGAGGAGTATGGTTTCGACAAAAATAGAATCGTAGCTGTCGGCTATTCCAATGGCGCTAATATTGCGAATGCACTCTTGTTGGAAGCCCCGGGGCTTTGTGCTGGAGGTTTGCTTTTACGCGCCATGAAAACACTCGACCCGCATCCCCGACCGAATTTAAGCGGGACAAAAGCTCTCATCTGCGAAGGGCGTCATGACCCGACAATGCCTCCGGGTAGCGGAGAAGACCTTGCTGATATTCTCAAACAGTCCGGCGCGCAGGTACTGGTTCACTGGCTGGATACCGGCCATCAACTTACAAGCGAGGATATCGTTGTGGGGCAGGAGTGGCTCGCTCAAAACTTCACTGATTAATCATTAGCTGACATCGGGTATACCGTCGCTCACAACGGCTGTGACTTCAATTTCGACCAGTAAGCTCGGATCAATGAGCGCTGAAATCTGAATCATGGATGTCGCCGGTTTTATATCTTTGAAATACTCGGCATGCGCCCGGCCGATTTCCTGCCACTGTGTAATATCCATGACATACACTCGCGTTCGCACAACATCGGCTATGGTCGCACCGGCTGACTTGAGCGCTCTTTCGATCTTCTGGAGAATAAACCGTGTTTGCTCGTAGGGATTGTTGATGCCAACTGTTTTACCCGCTTCATCGACAGCCGTGGTGCCGGAGATTTCGATTAGATTGCCAATTCGAACGGCTCGCGAGTAACCGACAATATCCTCCCATTTTGCGCCGGATGAGATGTTATGTCGTTTGTTCATGAAGAGTCCTCCACTAGTGTTGGTGTACTTTTTGTAACTATAACGAATCTGGTTTATCGACGCCAGTTAGGACTTTTTCTTTGATTTGAATTGTTGCCCACCAGAATATTAAGAAACGAACCCGGCCTGAAAAATATGGAATCACCCCTGTTAATCTCTTGCAAATTATCCTGAAAACTATTATTTCCACCCTTATGGTTTCAGTGACAGCCCGGCTTTCGATGTAAAAGTTTAAATGAATATACACCAGAACATCACAGCCTATTTAAAAGGCTCAGCTCTCTTTGACATCAAAGCCGGATTCATCACGGCCATAGTCGCTTTGCCTCTTGCTATCGCTTTTGCCATCGCATCTGGTGTGCCCCCTATTATGGGATTATACACGGCGGTCATTGCAGGTCTACTCGGCTCAACATTCGGCGGCTCAAAGTTCTCGATTACCGGGCCGACCGGCGCGATGACTGTAATTATACTCGCCACGGTCAATCGATTTGGAATCGAAGGCCTTCTCATGGCGGGACTTCTGGCCGGTCTGATTCAAATTGCTTTTGGCGTGGCCAAGGTTGGAACATTCGTCAAATATATTCCATTGCCAGTTGTCTCGGGTTTTACGGCGGGAATCGGCATAATCATTTTTATCGGACAAATTGCGAACGGGCTGGGGATTTCCATCCCGGCTGAGGAATTTATCGGCCACACAGTTGTCGACATCGTGAAAGAGTTTCATTCGGTCAATCTCTCGGCCGTGATAATCGTAGTAGGAACTATTCTCATGCTGGTCTTTTTGCCTTCGATGTTCAAACGAATTCGGCCATTGAAAAATTTGCCGCCATCGCTTGTGCCCTTGTCGCTTTCGGTCGCGGCAACGATGCATCTTGGCTGGATTCTTCCCGAAGTCGGCGATGTACCGAGCGGGCTTCCGGCATTTAATTTACTAAGTTTTAATTTCGACTTGGCGCGCCAAGTCCTACCAGCGGCACTCACCATCGCGCTGCTTGGTTCAATCGAAGCTCTTCTCTGCGCTGTGGTGTGCGATGGTATGACCAATACCAAACATGACAGCGACAAAGAATTAAAGTCTCAGGGAATCGCTAACGCGATTCTCCCTTGGTTTGGCGGCATCCCCTGTACGGCGGCTATCGCGCGAAGTGCAGTGAATGTGCGTGAGGGCGCAAAAACGAAAGGCGCGGGAATTATTCATGCGCTTTTTTTGTTGTCTTTCATGCTGGTTTTTGCGTCTATTGTTAGTCATATTCCAAAGGCGTTTCTCGCTGGGATTCTCATGTTTGTCTCATTCAAAATGATTAATATCGACGAGATAAAAACGATAATGCGGATAAGCAGGCAGGACACGATTATTCTGTTTGTGACATTGGGGCTGACGGTCCTAACTGATTTGGTCTTTGCTGTACAGATCGGAATGTTCTTCGCTATATTTCTGCTCTTTGTTCGGCTGGTGAACACGAGTGACATTCGCGCGCTGGAAGAATATGACCCGACTGATACTATCAGCGCGACACTCAATGCCCATCCCCTCCTGAAAGATAAAATGGCGGTCTATACAATCAACGGCCCATTCTTTTTTGGCACGATGAGTATTTTTGAAAAGAAGGTCAATGAGCATATGCATATGGCGCGTCCGATAATCCTCATTCGGATGAAGCATGTGCCATTTATTGACGCAACGGGACAGACACGTCTGAAAGCTTTTGTGCGCGAAAGAAAAGGGCGCGGCATCTATGTTCTCTTTAGCGGGTTGCAAATACGGGTCGAGGAACAGCTGTTGGCCAGCAAGGAGTTTCAATCGTTAGTGCCGACTGAGCATATTTTCGAGCGATCTGTCCAGGCAATTGAGTTTGCGGAAGAAAATCTTCTGCAAAAGGTTCCTGTATAACCGATTCCGGCAAAAGTTAGTTTCCGAAATCTCACCATTTCCAACTCCTTATTGGCAAGCCGCACACTATTCGTTCCTCCGGGGGAGGTGTGTGATCGTTTTTTTGCTTGACAGAAGCCAGATTAATTGTCATACTTGGGCATAGTCGGAGTGGTTGAGAAGTCCTTCTCATTCGGCTTCTGTGATATTAGGTGACTTTCTTTCCCTTCGTCTATCGCGCCAGAACGTGGCCAAGAAGGCAGTATGATGTACGCAAAAACTGAATCGTAATACCCACTTTCGCTAGTAGGAGGTAATCTATGCGCTCCCATATGCGCTTTGTTGCAATTCTCGCAGGCATTTTGCTCGTTTCGTTTGGAAGCGACACCTTTGCCACAATCCATAATGTAGCTGTCGGCAACATGATCTATACGCCGAATTCAGTTACTGTGTCGCCGGGAGATACTGTCCGGTGGACATGGACGGGGCTTTTACATTCAAGCACCTCAGATCCCTCCTCGCCAAAAGTCTGGAACTCAGGCCTCAAATCGACCGGCACGTTTAGCATTGTGATAAGCCCCAGCGACGGCCCAGGCCCGTTTGGCTACCATTGTTCTCTTCATCCAACAATGATAGGAAGAATACTGGTTGAGCCGCCGGAAATCGTAATTGACGCGGGGGTAGATCTTTGGTATACTCCATTTGACAGTTGCACCTTCAGCAATCAGTTTTCTCCTCCAAATCCGCCAATACCCCCAGGGTTTTTCGGCCCCGGTTCCGATCCCTTTAGTGGACCGATATTAATGCAGGGTCTCCCGGCTCCTACAAATCCGCCTAATAGTCTTGGTCGGACTGATGCTATTATCAGGCGGAACACGACGATCTCCCTCCTGCTGAATGGCCCCCCCGAAACCGTTCCTATTGAACTTGTCGCGCTTTCCTTAGTGTCTTGTCAACCGATTACTGTTACCGGCGCCGGCGGACCAGAGCTGTGGAATGTCCAAGTCGGCTTGTCAAGCCAAGTACAGCAACAGCAGGGGCAAATGACTATCGAGCGAAGCTGTACCGATGGCGGAACATACGATGCGGTGTTGCCTATTACTCCAAGATTCATTTTTACAAGAATTAACCCCCCGCCAATAAATCCTCCCATTGTACTTGATCCGTTACAGCTTATCTTGATTAACACCCAAAATCATTGGCATTACGGAAGCTTCCCCAGCTTTGCGCCTTGCCAATCAGGCCCGACAGTCACCGTAGACCATGACCTGAATCCATTGACGCCTAATGTACTGGTAGGACCAAGCACTCCAAATTTCTTTGCCGGTTATAGGGGGCTTCAATGCGATAACGCCAACAACGCGGTTTGTGTAGGATTGTCGCGTCAAAACTTCGAAGGGCCTCTTCTTCGGTTGAGCAGTTACATCTGCGGAACGCCCCCTGTGCAGTTTGGCGCAACATGTCTGCTCGATGGGAGTTGTGTGGTCACCACACCATCATGCGCATCTCTCACAGGAAGCGATTATAAAGGAGATGGAACCCTCTGTTGTCCGGATCCCTGTATTCTCCCCCCCTTATCCGGTGTTAATATTAACCAGGTTGATTATATATTCGGCGGCAGCACGACCGAAAATTCGGCGTCTGGCCGGATGCTTATAGATGTTGAAATAATCGCATTGCAACTTGTAAGCAGTTCAGGATTCTTGAACATGTACACCGACGAAGGATGGGTGATACAAAACCTTAAGTTTGACACATCCGACGGTGTTGATAAATTGGTCACCTATTTTCAAATTACTCCCTTCGATGGTACAGACGTGCTTTCCCTCACGGCTCATATTGAACTTTCGACTTCACCGGTTGTCAGTTTCGGAGATGGTTTGCGAGGTCTCTACCCGGTTCTGCCTTTCAGATTCAGCGCTGAAGGGGGCGGAGATTTGCCCACCCTCGTCCCGGTGACACCGATAGCTCCGAACAGCATCACTTTCAGTCTGGCCGGCCTCATTGAATCTCTTACTCAACCGAATAAATCTAATGTTGAGACTGCGACAAATCAGTGTTTCCCCATGTCGATTGCCAACAGCTTGCAATATCTTGAGGATCGTTATGGATTGCCGGTACCGCACAACCATACGAAAGGATTGAAAGGGGACAATACGCTGGTCGGCCAGCTTGACTCTGCGTCTAATCGTACCGCGCCAAGCCGCGGCACCGGAAGCGGCGTCTGGTTTGTCCCGATGGTTGACGGCAAATTCAAGTACCTTAAAGATAACGGACTTAACAAGAAAATTGTAAACAAACACCAAGGGCAAGGATATGGCGGAGCCGGGAATCAATTGCCGCCCGGAGATTATAGTTCTAGCGGCAGTACTTCCAAGGATGAATCGGTCGGGGGGAAAGTGACTTTCGACTGGATCTGCGCGGAGCTTGCCAAGGGAGAAGATGTCGAAGTCGTCTTCAGTTATGACAACGGGGCGGGTGTGCCGACAGGCGGTCATGCAGTGCGAGTATTCGAATGCGGTAAAACGCTCGGCATCCCTTGGCTGGGGTATGTCCACGACGCTCAGCAGACCAGCACCGACCCGGGTGACTCTACCGGATTGGAGTGCGTCAGAGCATGGGCAGTCGATCTGGACGCCGACGCCATTGTGAATCTTGGAGCAGCAAACCAAGAAATTCGTTTTGCCTTCTCTGAATCGGCCGACAACGACCATGACGGCGTTACCGATGGAGTCGACAACGCGCCGGGCACTTTCAACCCCGGACAGGAAGACCTCAATGGAAATGGTATCGGAGATGTACTCGAAAATGGACTTTTGCAAACCGAGCCAATTCCGTCATTCGGTCTGCCCACTGCCGGTTCGGAGCAAACGTCTGACCCATATATAAATATCCTTCCCGAGTTCCCTGACCATAAAGACCTCTGGTTTGTTGGGAATGCGACCAACCCAGGCGGTACGCCCCGTAAAGTGGCCATTGCATTCTCCTGGTTCGAAAGCGACACTCTCGTACTTGGAGCTTACAAAGACACGATTGAAATTCCAGGAGGCGCTACCCGTGAGATTTTTGGTTCGAAGCTGCTTCCGATATGCCCAGAGCAGGTTATTGTCCGTATGAAAGCCATCGATGGTGAGATTACAAATATCAGCGGTAACTTCAATCATATCTGCTATCCGAGCCTTCTCGGCTGCTGTATCGGTCTTAGAGGAAATGTCGATTGCAGCGGCGATGATATTGTAGACATCTCTGATTTGACAGCGCTTATCGATAATCTTTTCATAAGCCTTGCGCCTCTCTGTTGTGAAGCTGAGGCTAATACCGATGGAGCCGGCCCGGTTGATATTAGCGATTTGACCGTATTGATTGACAATCTCTTTATCAGCTTAGCGCCGCTCATATCTTGTCCATAAACATGAATGCGCTGTCGAACAGACTATTTTGAACGAATTACGCAACATCGTTTCCGCGAGGCAGAAATGCCTCGCGGGAATAGCTTATAACGGTCCGATAAGGCAATAAACTTCGTCTCCACCTAAACTTGCGAGGAGTGCGAGTTTAAGAGCGTATTGCCCGTCTCTATTCCTGATTTCCGGAACCTTTCGTCTATTCTGTAGTTGTCATTGTACCGAACTGACAGTAGCTATCCAATGTAGAAGCGTATATCTTGAGTTTTCAGGTTCGGTTGTTCTTTGTCATCTGAGAGGAAAAAACTTCTCACGACCGTTATTGAGATCTGGGGGTGAACTGGATTCGACGGGTGTGTTGGGGGGTTGTTGGCGTGTCGGGGTTGTCTGGGCCCCCGTTATCAAACTAGGCAAATAGTAATTGACAACAATTACGCCCTCGCTGCCTAATTAGGTAGCGCGTTCTGCCTGACTTTCGCCTTCAGGGTCAGGATAGAGCGACGAACTTGGAGGCTCGGCGGCTTGACGCCTTTAATAGCCGCTTAACATACAAAGGCTGGCGTGTGATGTAGTCTTGTCGATCGACGGCATTTATACGCGAGAAAAAAAGTATCGACTACACACGTAGATGACGGCCTGACGGTACACTCGGACGGGGGTTCGATTCCCCCCACCTCCACCAATTTCTATTTCCTAGTAACCCAATGAAAATCAACGATAAGTGGCTGTTTTATAGCCACTTATCTGTATGTCACCGACCTGAATATCGCCGAATATCTCCCAATAACTTACGACCACGAACGTCACAATTTCGTCACAATATGGTGTAAATCCTTGTCCCACAATGCGAGTCGGGGGTTCGATTATTACGACTTCTGGTGTTGGTATGCTATTGCCGCGCAATGTGTTAGTGCGACGATTTGCGACATCTCGATTAACTGAGCCAATAGAAAATCTATTGATCTTGTTACTTTCAGGGGGTAGTTCCAGAATTTTCCAACGTCAGCTGGTGCCGATCCGCTTACGTTCAGATCATACAATACCAGAAGGAGGCGTCCACTCGGTAACTTTCTGAAACGAGCGAACCAAAAAGAATCGGGCAATTGAGATTTCGAATATGGCAGTAGAAGACGATAAGACAAACGCTTCCAGATTCGGATGTCGCTTCAACAGCGATTGAACCCATTGCGAGGGGATTCCCGTTTGTGTGATTTCGCTGGCTCTGCCGGTCGCAGTAAACGCTTCAACTTTCATCAAGTCGTTCGAGTGCCTGCTCATGTTGTTCACTACAAGCGCAACATTCCTGCACGCCGCCAGGATTTGGTACTTCTTCGTGGCTCTAGGCGTTCCAAAGACAACGTGTTTGAGATCTTCGCTGAAGGCAAAAGCGACCATTGATCCATAAGGCTGTCCGTCACTCTGCGTGCATAACACACCGTACAACTGGTCCTCGATCAAGCGATGGATCCACCCCTCTACCGAAAGGTCATATTCACCACCCCCATCGGGCTCTCCGCCCTGGCCACCAAAATGTGATCGGTCGATATCTGCCATAATCTCACAAATAATGTACCGGCTCGCGTAAGGCAATTCAAGAATTATGTTTACGGACTTCCAAGTACGTGAGTGTGTCTCTGCGCTGTGTGCTTCACAAGGAGCGGGGATCGTGCAGGATTGGCGTTCAATTCCATGGCAGTGCGTTGGTACGGGCATGGCGACCATGACAACCGAATCCCCTAGTTGTATTAACTGAGGGTTGATCGAACACCATCCGAACTGGACCGTAAATTACTGGTACGGATCATGTTGACTAACGTTCTGAGAAGACCACTCAGTTTGGACTTTGCAATTCGATGGTGTGAGTCTATATTCCGGAGCTATGGAAGCGTACTTACAGAATCAGACTCTCCTCTACGGAGCATTCATCCTATTTGTGCTTGGCATGCTGGCGCTTGACCTGGGGATCTTCCACCGGCGTGATCATGTGGTAAGCGTTCGCGAGTCGTTAATCTGGACCGCTGTCTGGATTGTTCTGGCACTGGCTTTCATGGCCTTTGTCTACTACCGATACGAGACAATTTCACCCGGACGGGGTACCGGAGCGGCCCTGGAGTTTCTCACCGGCTACCTTATCGAGAAGTCTCTCAGCATCGACAACGTATTCGTATTCCTCCTCATTTTCTCGTACTTCAATGTGGCCGCACAATATCAGCATCGAGTCTTGTTCTGGGGGATCATCGGTGCGCTGATTTTCCGCGCCATCTTCATCGCGCTCGGGGCATTGTTGATTGCGAAGTTTCATGCCATCATCTACCTCTTCGGTGGGTTCCTGGTCTTCACCGGCATCAAGATGGCTTGGGCAAAAGACAAGCAGATCCATCCAGAACGAAATCCTATCTTGCGACTGTTTCAGAAAATGGTCGCCGTTACCGCCGACTACAGGGGAAAGCACTTCTTTGTACGCGAGGGGGGTAAATGGCTGGCCACTCCATTATTCGTCGTATTGATCTTGGTTGAGTCAAGCGACATCATATTCGCAGTAGATTCGATTCCGGCCATTTTTGCAGTGACCAAAGACCCGTACATTGTATTCACGGCCAATGTCTTTGCTATTCTGGGCTTACGCTCTCTCTATTTTGCATTGGCCGGTGTGATGAAGCTATTTCACCATCTACACTATGGGCTCTCGATCATTCTGGTCTTTGTTGGAGTCAAGATGGTGCTGTCGGACCTTTACAAGATCCCGATAGGCATTTCTCTGGGGGTGGTGGGCTTGATCATCGCTGGCTCAATCGTTGCGTCTCTCATCTGGCCGCGTAAGGAGACTGCACCAGTTAAAAGTACCTTCGATTCGGGTCACAAGACTTGAATCGAGGCACATTCCGAATAACGATCCCGCTACTGCTGGCGATCGGTTAGGAGCGACCGAAGTTTCGCAACTTCACTCTTGAGAGAATCAACTATCCCTTCAAGCTGATTGATTTCGCGGATTACCGCATTTTGTGACGACTCATCATGCGCTGTGTCCGTCAGGAGTTCTTTCTGGGACTCCATCATGTTGTTGATAATAACGCCAATGACAAGGTTCATGATGACCATCGTACCGATCAGTATGAAAGATACAAAATAGATCCCAGCTACTAGTTGGCTGGCGCCGGCTGCTATCAATCCGCGCATAACGTCAACCCATCCTTCCAGCGTCACCACTTGAAACAGGGTGAGGAAGACTTCTGATAGGGAGCCGAAGTGAATGGGATCCATTACTCCGAACAGTTTGATGCCAGCCAGACCGTAGATGTAGAAATGAATGCACAGAATAAGGCTCACGTAACCAAGTGAGCCCACACTCTTGATCATTCCGCGCACGACCACCTGCAGTCCCGGGACTGCCTTGAGCAGGCGCAATGCCCGTAGGACTCGTATCAAGCGAAACACCGAGGCAGCCTCGCTGTGGACCGGAAGCACCGAAGCGATGACGATGAGCAAGTCGAAGATGTTCCATCCGCTGGCCAGATATCTCCATGACCGCGGCCATAACGCTCCAATTCGGATCACCATCTCCAGCACGAAAAGCCAAAGGATGATTGTTTCGAGGGGCATCAGCCATGAGCCAGCAGCTGCAACGACCTGTGGATAGCTAAGGAGTCCAATGACAATACTTGATACAATGATCAAGCCAAGGGTAAAGCGATCAAAAAAGGTCGAGTTTGCGATCCTACTCAAGTGCTGCATGACGCACCGGTATTCATCGTGATTGACTGATCAGCCATGATGGTTCCCTTGAGAACTGAAGTCGTTCCCAGAGTTGCCGAGGTGCCGACCTGCCAAAAGATGTTGGCGGCCTTTGCGCCGCCGCTCAGTATTACTTTGCGACCGGAGGTAGTGGTAAGTGTAGATGCTATCTGGAATATCCAGACGGCATTGGCGTTTCCCTTGGCATCGAGAGTGAGATCTCCAGAAGAAATCGCCAGCCCGGAGGTGGATTTATAGAGGCCCGGAGGAAGTGTCAATCCGCCAATGTTGCCGGCCACAGAGACAGGGCCCAAAGTTCGCCCGGCGGCGTTGTTATAGGCAGTAGTCAAATCGAGTTTTGCCTGAGCCGCGGAAGGATCGGCAATATGTGTCGTACCGACAATTATTCCGGGAGGAAAGCCGGTCATTGATGAGCCTGGGCTTAAACCCACATCTCCCGTGATGTTGGTGGCGCCGGTGTTAGTAACTGTGGATCCGGCTAGAACCGCATAATTTACACACGATGCCAGAGGTACCGTCGGTTGGACTGTTGCAGCAGCTAAAGTTGTGAAACTCCAAACATAGTTACCAGCCAGCGCATTACCCGCACCATCTTTGGCAGCGATCGTAATCGTCGCAGTAAAGGAGGTGGATGGTGCGAGGTCGCTCGATGGAACAAACGACGCGCGGTAGTTGGCGTCATCATAGGAGACCGTCCCTGCCACTGCAGTTACACCAGGGCCTTTAACAGTAAACGATGTCTGGCTGATGGATGACGCGCTCATCGACTCACTGAAGGTCGCACTTATGACGGCCACACCAGTGCCGCCGTTAATTGGGTTTGTGGACAATACCGTTGGCGGTGTCGTATCGGGAGTTCCACCCGTCGGACCATTGTCGTCTCCACATCCGGCGATGAACGCCGTGAAGAGCAGCGCCATCACCATCGTCGTACTTGAAATCTTCATAAAATGATTCAGAATTTTCATTTTCATACTTTTTCTTTCTTTTATAAATGAGATTTGCATCTCATTTTTCGTATTGTTTCGTTTCTTAACTTCAAGACAGAAAAATCGCACTCGGCTCCCTTCCCACAGTTTCAAGATAGTATCGCAGTTGCTTGTGAAAACACTGCAGTTGCGGAACGGCGGCGTTATCCCCAAAGAATTGATAGCCGCAAACTCCCGCGAGTTATATACATTGAACGTGCCGGATTCTTTTCCGATAACACGCTTCATACAAAAAAGCCCTAAGTAAACCGGCCGCGCTCATGCGAAGCCCCCGCGGGCTGGCCCGTGTTGCCCAACGATACCCACACCGCATCACATAACCCGTCGGCCGGAAATTATCCTCAGCAGCACAGCCACAATGGCAATTACTATCAGAATATGAATGAAACCACTTATCGTATAGCCTGTCACCAAGCCAAGCGCCCATAGAATTAACAGAATTACAGCTATTGTCCACAGCATAGAAACTCTTTGATATGATTGTTTTACGGAGAGTTTAGTTTCCGAATGTCCAGCCGACAGTGGCTTTAAAATCAGGAGCATCAACTAAACCGAGTTTCCCTTCGATAAAGAAATGCCCGGTCTCAGCGGCAACTGAGCCTTTACCTATACCAAACTGCAGATAGAGGGCAACTTCAGAGGCGCTGGCTCCGTTTTTATGAGAGTAAAAGATTGGACCTATGCCGCCGCCGAGATACGGTGTCCAGACACCCCAGTTGTCGCGGAAGCGATAATCGAGTTCAAATGTTGGTGCAATTGTGGTAAAGTCATCACCGACACCTATTTCTATATTTGGAATCATCATCCATCGAGGAGCAATATCTCCGAAATCGATATGACCGCCAAAGTGAAACTGATCGGGATTGACCGTTAACCCGACTCTCGGTCCCATACCGCGAAAGCCAGCGGGGCGTGCCTGTGAGGAGACCGGTAAGGTGCAAAACAAACCTACTGTTAGTACGAGTGTAAGAATCTTTTTCATCATGTATTCCTTTTACGATTTGGCTGGTTCTCTTTTACAGAAGACGGTTGATTAATCCGCACTATCGCTATCTCAACGCGATCTGAGTCGACTGACTCGAATAGAAGGTAACTTCAGTGCCTGCCCCGTAGAAGATGTCTTTTTTACCGGTGGCGGCAGACAGTCCGGTGCCTGCTATGGCGCCGGCCACAGCGCCTATTTCCGTGCTTCCTTTTTTGTCTATTATCTTACCGATTACACCGCCGACTATAGCACCGCCGCCTATCATCGCGACTTCTCTGCTGGTATGGGAGCCGTGCTTTTCCATAATCATATCAGTAGCGATATTAATCCAGCGGCCACTTCTATCTTGAATGGCAGATAAACTAAAATTCAGTTCGGCGGGGGTCTTGAGACGGCCAGACTCGACAACTTTGTTCAGTATCCCTTTTGCCTTGGCGCCATCTGCAAACAGGGTGTGTCCATCCACGACAACGGGCTCGGAAAGTCTGGCGAGAAATTCCTCGCCTGATTGCTGAACATCAGTATCGATTGAATCGATGAGAGTGACGGCGATAGCCGTATTCTCCGGCATGGTAACATGGGTGGTCGTTTTCACCGCCGTTTCGGTTAGCGCCGTGCCAGCTTTCTGATCGGTTGTGCTGTCAGTACCGCACGACGCAATAAAGAGCGTCAGCGAAACGAGTAAAAATAGTCGGTTGTGCTGTCAGTACCGCACGACGCAATAAAGAGCGTCAGCGAAACGAGTAAAAATAGATTGAGTTTTTTTGACATGTAATTTCCTTTTGGCAGCGGTAACCAGCTGCGGTTGCCGCTTTAGACGCGCGCTTTCGCTTCGTTGACTTTCAACGCGCGTCCATTTAACTGTTGGCCATTTAGGCCGGTGATGGCCGCTGTACCTTCGTTTGCCGTCGGCATTTCGACAAAGGCGAACCCTTTTGGCTGACCGCTGTCTTTGTCTTTAATGATGTTGATGGTTGACACTTCGCCAAATGCCTGAAAGGCCTGGCGCAACTGATCTTCTGTCGTCTCAGACGACATGTTGCCGATGTAGATATTCATTCTACCCTCCGTTCTTACTGGTCTTAATGAGTACTGGACTTACGACGAAGCCAGTCACTTTAAGACATCTAGAGGAATAGCGCGTACAAGCGCGATCAATTAGAATTGGGCGATGGGGAAGTGTTGGGTGTTAGACAAGACTTCGACAAGGTCGAATTCAAACTAATATTAACTCCTCAGCATATCTCATATTTATTGCATAACCTACTCCTATTTAATTGGATATTGCTGTTTATCATCGCAATAGCTTGTAAGTCGTTACTCTGACCTTCCCCCGGTTTAGTGGACACAACAAGAAGATGGGGTTATATTCCTATCTGGAGGTGTGTGCATGTCAAATCAGACGCGTCGTACGTATGACCGGCAGTTCAAACTGGAGGCCGTTCGGCTGAGTTATGAACCTGGTCGGAGCGTGTCCGGGGTCGCCCGCGATCTCGGAATCAGCGAGAATGTTCTGCATGTGTAGCGGACGAAGCTGAAAGGGGATGGTGAGGCGGCCTTTCCCGGTACGGGTCATCAATCGGCTGAAGCCGAGGATATGCGACGGTTGCGTCGGCAGTTGGCCGATGACCAAAGGGAATGGTTTATCCATGTGACTGAAGAGCGTGACATTTTTAAAAAAGCGCTGGAAGTCTTCGCTCACTCTCCCACTTTCGTTTCTCCACGACTAACTCCTATGTGAAATTAGTAGGAGCTACTCGTTTAACATCGGCTACGCACTAATGGGGAGCAGTATAATGAGACACTCTTCAAATCTGCTTGACTAATGGGGAGCAGTACACGAACATGGTACTAGTAATTATGAAAACCATTTATTAAATGATTTAGATGTTGAAAATGGCGTTATCCATTTCAATCAAATGCAAGAGGTTGACATTGTATGCATTGGTACACACGGCAAAAGCAACTTGTTTCATGCCAGCGCAACTGAAAAATTAACCAATTATTTATTTAAACCAATTATTTCATTTCATCTAAAAAATTAAAAATATGTTAGAATTTATTCAGCAACCCTGGACGTGGTACGTATCCGGAATCATCATTTCACTGATAATGTTTTTGATGCTATTCTTCGGTCAATCTTTTGGTTTTTCGGCAAATTTAAGAACAATGTGTGCTATTGCAGGTGCAGGAAAGAAAGTTAAATTTTTTGATTTTAATTGGAGATCACAAATTTGGAATTTAGTTTTTTTAATAGGCGCTATTGTAGGAGGCTTTGTTACACACCAATTTCTTTCTACCGATGAACCTGTAAAAATAGCAACATCAACTATTAACGATTTAGCTAAACTAGGTATTGGGGCTCCTACATCGGTTCAACCCCCGGAAATTTTTGGTTGGGATGCCGTACTTTCTTTAAAAGGATTTCTAATTCTTGCTATTGGCGGTTTAATGGTTGGCTTTGGTTCAAGATACGCGGGCGGCTGTACATCGGGGCATGCCATAAGCGGCTTGTCGGATTTACAAGCCCCGTCACTAATTGCCGTAGTTGGTTTTTTTATTGGCGGTTTAGCAATGACATTTATTTTTTTACCCTTAATTTTTTTATCTATATACTAAAATAAATTATATATGAAACTAATAAAATTTTTAGTTACTGGCGTATTGTTTGGAATTGTAATGGCTAAGTCTGAAGCATTCTCGTGGTATCGTATTCAGGAAATGTTTCGTTTTCAAGCGTTCCACATGTATGGCATTATTGGCACAGCGGTTATTTTAGGAGTTATTGGGGTGGCAGTAATAAAAAAATTTAATATGCGTGATATTAGCGGAAACCCGATTAAATTTTTCCCGAAAGATAAATCAACTCCTTGTTATCTTATAGGCGGTACAATATTCGGATTGGGATGGGCCTTATCAGGTGCCTGCCCTGGGCCTATGGTGGTAAATATTGGATATGGTTACTTATCAATGGGTATTGTTTTTTTGTTTGCTCTAATTGGAACGTATCTCTACGGTGTTATAAAAGACAAGCTTCCTCACTAAATTAATCTTAACAAAGAAATTACAATGGAAAATCAAGAAGAAAAAGACAAAACCCTTCTTAAGGTTATTTCTCAATTACTAAATCTTAATAGGCTTATTGATTCTTATCGTAGGTCTTACAATACTACTCTATAATTACACTCCCGATTATATACCTTCAAAAGAGGTTGAAGTTCCTGTGCCTGGTAAAAACGGGAATTTTACTGATGCTGCAAAGCAGGATGCATTAGTTCCTAAAGATACAGTTAACTATTGGCAAGCTTCTAATCTAGCTATGTTAGAAGGAGATAAAAACAAAGATTTAATACTTTATGGTAAGGACATACTTGCATCTCTAATCGCGGAAATTCTATTCATGCCGATTTTGTATCTTTGGGTAACTAAAACTGTCAGACAATAATGTAATTGACGCAGGCCGTTAAAAGAGCTATTTTCAATCCACTATGACCACCACCTGGCAAACAATCATCTGGCAGCAATTCGGGGCGGCAATTGATATGCTAGAGAATGCGATCGTCGCCTGCCCTGAAGATTTGTGGGGCGACCGCAGTGTGTACCATGAGTATTGGTATTGGGTCTATCACACCCTCTTCTTTCTCGATTATTACTCCTCCGGTACCGACAAGGGATTTGCGCCGCCATCACCTATTACACTCTCGGAACTCGACCCGGCAGGCGGCATGCCCGAACGTGTGTACACCAAAGATGAGATGCTGAGCTATCTGAATTACGGACGCAACAAGTCCCGCGCCGCAATTGTGTCTCTTACCGATGACAATGCCAATGAGCGGTGCGATTTCAACCGCCCCGAGCTGACAATCGCCGAACTGTTGCTCTATAATATGCGTCATGTTCAGCACCATACGGCGCAGTTGAACCTCCTGCTCCGTCTACGAATCAACTCCGCTCCCAAATGGGTCGGCAAGACAAAGATAAAACTCAGCGGAGAATAGACGACGCGTATCACCCTCTCACACAGTTACCGAACTTTTCCAACTCGGTGTAATCTCCTCAAGAAAGGTCTCAAAAGTCCGAGGGAGGTGACCAATCACTTTCTCCTGTTCGGCCAATTCCTGGTACGTGGCCGTGAACCCATTCTGCTGAAAATACTCATACATAATGCGGAAGTCATGTACCATCCATTCGGGCAGCATCGTGAGAGCCTGCTTTGACCAAACATCAAGATCATCGCCGCCATAGTTGATCGGCCGTTCAAGATATCTGGAGTAGATTTTCGCAGTGCCGATTCCGGTATGGACATCGGGACCATGAAGTGTATATGTCTTTCCTTCATGAGCTTGGCTGGTGAGGGCGTTAACAGCTGCATCAGCAATATCCCGGACGTCAATTCTGTTCATTCCTTTGTTTCCAATCGGCTGAGGATAGACGCTATATTTGAGAATTGCATCTTTATACCAGAAATCGTTCTGCATGAAATTGTTCGGTCTCAGGATGGTGAAAGGGATAGTGGATTTTAGGATCGCCTGTTCGATTGGTATTTTGCTGCCAAAGTGCGGGATATGCTCCGAGCCCTTCGGAAGCGCCACCGACATATAGACAATCCGCTTTATTCCGGTCTTCTTTGCGGCATCTACTACCGCCAAGCCCTGCTCAGTTTCGGTCTGGCTGACCGGTGTCAAAAAGAAAAGATTGTCGATCCTTGCGAATACATCCGTTAGGCACGATGGTTGCTCAATGTCACCTAGGACTGGCGAGGCTCCGGCGGGCAGTTCAGCCGCCTTGGCGTTTGAGCGTAACATAACCTTCGCATTTATCTTTTTCTGCGAGAGGCCGCTGACAATGTGGCTTCCCACTGTTCCGGTCCCGCCGATAACTAAGATATTCATACTGACTGATTCTCCCTATTTGCTTTGTTGCCCAAATCTTGTATGGTTATACAATCCGCACATGCTTTGGACGCTCAAGGTAAGCCGTGCGGGGGCCGATGGCAACTGCTTCCGGATGTCATAGAGGGCAGAGAAAAGCTCCTCAAAGATGCGATTGAAGTTGCTTTTTAAAAAAAAGCTTATATACTAATCTGGAGATATTTAAGTACAGACTTCATACATCATTAGAAAATGGCACAGTGCGAAGAAGCGCAGAAGTCTTTAACCGCCAAAGTCTGGAAGGAGAATAAGACATCAATTAGCCGCATTAGGGGCGGTGAGCTATTCTCATAGGATAAAGATAATTTCTCTTTCCTCTCTGGGAACCTCACGTTGTCAAAAGATGATAGAAATAGATTAGGAGTACGTAACGATGAAGAAATCGACAATGAAATTCAAGGCGCTTACTTTCTTGAGCGCCCTCGCTATCACCGCCGCCATTGTCTGGACTGGTTGTTCCAGTAATGGCGACTCGCCAATTGCGCCAAATACAGATATCCAAGACCCTCGGGGCGGCATTGAGCTCAGCGCTTCAAACCCACGCGTTCAATCAGTTATGGCCGTTCAGGACAAGCACACCAAACAGCTCATGTCCGATCCAGATGTCATCGGTACTGCGACCACAATTGGTGATGACGGTGAACCGGCAGTCATGGTTTTGGTGACTTCAGAGAGAGCCCGCAGGGGCGCACCATTGGTGCTCGACGGCGTTAAGACCAAAGTCGTTCTGACCGATAGAATCGTCGCGATGAAGGGCGGCGGTGTAAGTCACACAGCCAAGCAGACGCTTCCGATTCAACTCGGTACATCGGGCGGATGGCGCCAGGATCTCGCGAATGGTTACTGTTGCGGCGGAACCCTTGGCTCCTTAATCCAAGTTGGCTCACAGCAGCGAATCCTCAGTAACTACCACGTTTTTGAGGCTGACATTGTCAACGGAGGCAATGGAGTCGTGGCTACTACGGGCGATAATATAATCCAGCCAGGGCTTATCGATGTAGGCTGTAACGCTGCAACGGCACAAAATGTGGCAACATTGGTTAAGTCCAGTTCCTTGCCGGGAAGTAATGTCGATGCATCCAGCGCCACTATTATCACAGGCGCAGTTAACACGAGTGGCGCGATACTTGAAGTTGGCTCATTGACATCTGCGACAATCGCGGCTTCAGTTGGCCAGGCTGTCAAGAAGAGCGGCCGTACAACCGGTCTTACGCGAAGTAGCGTCAGCGGTTTAAACGCCACAGTGAGCGTTGCCTACGATAACGAATGCGCCGGCGGTGCGGCATTCACTAAGACATTCACGGGCCAGATTCTGATTAGCAATTCCGGATCCAGGTTCCTCGCGGGCGGCGATTCCGGCTCCCTTATGGTTCAGGACGTTACCAGTAATCCGCGCGCCGTTGGTCTTCTCTTCGCTGGAAGCTCCAGTATTGCAGTTGCGAATCCGATCGGACAAGTGTTAAGCTTCTTTGGCGCTAGCATGGTTGGAATCTAAGGATTTATTCGTTTCAGTCTAGTTGAAACAGATTTGATACGCCTGCCCTTGATGAATATCGGGGGCAGGCATTTTCTATTATGGAAGATTACCCAGGCGTGAACCAGAGAGGCCACAATGACAAATGATACGAGGCGATTGCAAAGGGTTGGACTTGTAATATTATTAATTTTGATTACAATAATCGCGTATTCATGCAATTCTAAAAATGAGAGCAGCGAAAGCGGGAAACAAGTGCCAATACGAGATATCATCGAAGTCATGGACACCCATGTCGATTCGCTCATGGCAATACCGGGTGTGACTGGTGTCGCAGTCGGTCAACTCGAAGATGGCACACCGTGCATTCAGGTGCTCGTGTTTGAAGAATCCGAGGAAATAACCAGCAAGGTTCCCAAGACTATAGAAGGACATCCGGTGGATATCATTGTTAGCGGTGAAATAGTGCCGTTGGACGGCAACTGACTACCAAGCAATTCCTTTCTCAGGGAAATATTTGTGAAGGTCTTTTCTTGCAACAAGATTGATTCGTTCCGCCCAGACATCAACCGGATTGAGTTCATCTGTCAGAATCTGAATTCCTGTTGTATCCACCTGAAAGCGATTGTCCCAAGCATGGGTTTGGTCATATTCAGGCGAAAAGCGGTCAGTAGGAGCGGGCAGTTCCTGTTTCAAGACGAGCGGCTTATCGGACATCAAAAGCACAAGATTCCCTATCTGGTCTGGGGGCTCGGCTATAGGCAGAACAATGACATTCTTAAATTCCTGATTTGCTGTTGCGGCAAGCGAAGTAATAAGGACATCGCGCCAGCCGATCGCCTCCACATTCATCGCGAGAACACCACCAGGGGCAAGGCGTGATTTGATAAGCGCAAACGCCTCCTTGGTTACCAGATGAAACGGAATGGAACTGCTTCCAAAAGCATCCATTACGATCAGGTTATACTTTTTTTCATGAGTTATCAGATACTGGCGGGCGTCCATCTCATACACTTCGGCATCGTCAGGTTTAAAGCCGAAATGAGCGCGAGCCACTTTGGTCACGACCGGGTCGATCTCCACCGCATCTACATTCCATCCGTCGCGGGCGAAATTTTTGGCGACCGAACCGCCGCCAAGCCCTACTAAGAGCATTTTTTCAGGCTTATCAAAAAAGCCTTTGGCAATTTCCATTACATTCACGTAAGGAAAGTGCGACTGCCACGTGCTTGGATCGACAATGGTGTGTGTGCTTCCATCAATAATCATATACCGCAAATCATTGCGGTCGACCACGCGAATCTCGGCATAGGCGCTCTCTTCAATAGCGACAAGACCTATTTTAGGGTCAGCCGCCTGCGCAGGTGAAAAGAATAACAAGAGAGCAAACGCCGCGATGAGTATCAACGGAACAGTAGCCGCGCGCCATCTTCTTTGGCTGGCAATTCCGATAAGCGCAGTCACCATGAGTATGACCCCAATGAAAAAGACCAGACGGGAGACGCCCATATTGGGTATGAGAAAAAAGCCGGTCGCAATCGCCGCGGCGACACTTGCCAAAGTTGAGATAGCATACAGATTGCCCGCTGTACGTCCGACCTCATCCAAACTGCTGGCCTTGAGACGAATCGCATACGGACTTATCATGCCTAATAGCGCAAGAGGCGGAAAGAAGAGGATTGTGGCTGTGAGAAGGACCGCCGTTCGCAGGCCGAGCGCTTCGGTTATTCCAAGAACAGGGAGTCGCAAAAAGGGAATGACAGCAATCCATAACCCAGCAATGCCTATGATAGTACAAAAACGGCCAAGTGAAGCATCGCGGTCGGCCAAGCGGCCGCCGATGGCATAGCCGAGACTGAGAGCGGCAAGGGTCACGCTGATGAGCGCCGACCAAAGATAGAGACTTGCGCCATAGAACGGCGCGATGACACGAGTGCCGAGCAATTCAATTGCCAGGACTGATGCCCCGCAGACAATTACGGCCGAGTAAATATAAAAACTGCGCATAGACATTCGCTCCTGCTTTGACGGTTTGTTTCGGTCATCGCTTTCCCGCTGTCGCTCGAGTAAGTTGCAATTAGTATAGCGTAAATTATAGCAGTCTTCAAGGTGAATTACGGGGGGGCCCAGAGCAGGCGCTAAAAGCCGCAGCTAAAAAAATAGGAAGCTTTTTTTGTTACTCGACGACGCTTAAAATGCTAATTTGCAGATTGAGCAAAGTATTGATATGAAGCAATTAATAATTCTGATTACATTGTGCATCTTTGTCCCATCTAGTATTTTCGCATGGCATGAAACGAAAATTGATACCGTTGAAGTACGCTATTTAAACGGCCAGCTTCAGGAGCAGTACCAAACTCTCTATTGGGGAGGAAACGAAACTACAAAGAAATATGGCTTTTTCCGATCGTGGCACGCAAACGGCCAATTGGAATGGGATGGGCACTACGCCGAGGAAGCCAAAGTCGGTGCTTGGGTTAGATGGGATAGCTCTGATCACCGCGTCGAAGAATTATCATATTTCAACGGACTACAGGATGGTCCCGAAATAGGATGGAATCTCGATGGCACCTTCAGGAAATTGCTTCACTACCGCGGTGGAACACTACATGGGCTTTGTACCTGGAATAAGTCAGGAAACTTAGTCAATGCATTTAAGAATGCGAACGACGGTTTGACAGTTGATTCGCAATCATTTTATCTATATGGAGATCTCCTTGTTCCCATTGTAGACGGAAGCTTTCACAATTACGAGCACCCATTTGACGCTTCAAGGAGTCCGTATTACAACTCTGATCTTGATTTATGGGCAGAATGGACCATAGAAAGCTCCAGGATCAATGTAGGCCTGAAAATCGACGGCAAGAAGGACGGTTTATGGATTTTATGGAACAAAAGCGGCGATCACGAAAAGTCAGAGCTTTATAGCATGGGCGAAATAATGAATACCGACTAAATGTTCTGATTCGTGTGCGCAGAGAGAGCTACATCCCCGCCCCTACCTCCGCACATACTTCCGTTTCTTGCTTTTGCCTACGGACATCCATACTAAACTAAAGTGCGTCCGGCAGGCTGGCGAAAGCAAAAAATGGCTTGGGACAAAATATCCGATTTGGCTTAAGGCGCGAGGTATTCGATAGGGTTCGCAACAATTGAAAAAAGTTGACATCTGATCTCAATTTGAGTACAATTGGTCTCAATATGAGATCGAAGCGGAAAGTCATGAAACAGAAGAAAACTATAAGCATTGGCGCATCTCTATTTCCGAAAATTAAGCGGCAGCTTTTTACTCTGTTCTTTCTATCCGAGAGTCGGCATTACTTCCGCGAAATTACTCGCTTAGTGAATGCTTCGCCAGGAACAGTTCAAAGAGAGTTAAAATCACTGACGGAGGCTGGAATTCTGTCCTCGGAGAAGGTGGGCAGACAGAAATATTATTGGGCCGATCCTGAGTGCATGATTTATGCTGACCTGAAAGCAATTGTGATCAAGACATTTGGAGTGGTAGAAACAGTTACTGAATCCTTGGAAAAATTTCGAAAGGACATCGTTGTGGCCTTTGTGTACGGTTCAATTGCCAGAAGCTCTGATACATCCAAAAGCGACATAGATATCATGATTGTAGGAAAAGTGGAAATGCGGGCACTTGCTGCGGCGCTTAATAAAGTCGAAGAAACTCTCATGCGTCCCATAAATCAAACTTTGTACTCGCCTGAGGAGTTTTCAGACAAGGCAGGCAGCAAGAATCATTTTATTCGTAGCGTAGTTGCATCCGAGAAACTCTTTATTATTGGCACAAAAAATGACCTTGGACGATTGGCTCAAAAGTAGCTGGCTCAAATCACATTCTTCGAGCGCAGAAGAAGTCGAGGTCTTGCTTCTCAAGGTAAATCGTGATATTGATGAAGCCACAAAAACGACCATTGGCCTTGATTGGAGATTGGCTATTGCCTACAACGCCGTACTTGGCTTGGCGACAATTGCCTTGCGCGTGAGCGGTTATCGCGCACCCGAAGTGGAAGGACATCATTACCGAACAATCGAATCGCTCAGATATACTCTCAAACCGGATAAAAATCTTGTCTCAGCATTGCAAACGATCCGCAAAAAGCGCGCGGTTGTCAACTACGATGCCGCAGACACGGTATCCGAAGCCGAGATGAACGAAGCACTTGCGATAGCAAAAGAATTATACGTTGAGTTGCAGGCATGGCTAAAGTCAAAATTCCCGCACTTGTTGAAGCCCTGACGCTTCGACGTACGTCTTTCCTCCCCTCTATTTCCGCACATACTTCCAATTTCTGCTTTTGCCTTCGGACATCCATTCAAGCGCCTGCTCAATGCGTTTCTCGCGCGTGGCATCGGATTTGGCTTCAACTATCCACTCGATATATTCTTTTTTGTGGCTCGGTGAAAAAGCGCCGAAAGCCTTCTGCGCCTCTTTGTTCCTGCGGAGCGCCTTTATAAAATAATCTGGTATCTCAAGCGGGGTCGTTGCTGTTACCCTCGGCGTTTTGGGGACTTTCACGCCGTCATCATTGAGTTTCATCGCATCCTTGATGAGTTGCGTCATCGTTTTTTTATTGGGCAAATCGGCGATTTTTGTGATGCGTCCAAGATGTCCCATTGACGTATCATCCGCCTTAACAACCATCCCTTCTTTCTCACCGAGCAGACTTCCTTTCCAGAAACCGAACGACGCATGCGCTTTGAATGATGCCATGCTGCAGAGCACGCCTTTGTATTCAAAGTGCGGAAAACTCCACTTCATGGTTTCTTCGACGGCGGGGCAGGCATGGTGGACGGTCTCACGAAGGTGGACTAAAATCGGTTTGGCGAAATCGGCCGACTTGGCGATGTAGGCATCGACCCGCGCATCTTTTTTACCCATGATAACCGCGCTCCTTGTGATATGGGTTAATTTCTGCTGAGTAATTGTAATAAACGAGGCGTTGATTTGTCAAGGAAGGAAGGGCGGAATGGGGCAATTTGTGACACGAGCCGTCTCGTTTTTTTCTTTTGGCAATAATGGACTTGCATGTACATTGCCGAGGAAGAAATGGGTACTATTTTGAAAGTTAGGATGAATTGACATGGCATTGACAACCGGCACAAAACTTGGGCCATACGAAGTCCTCAGCCCACTCGGCGCCGGCGGGATGGGCGAAGTCTACAAAGCCCGCGACAGCCGGCTTGATCGGATTGTCGCGATCAAAGTCCTGCTTGGACAGACTGCCGACAACGGCGAACTGCGCCAGCGGTTCGAGCGCGAAGCTCGCGCAGTATCGAGCCTCAACCATCCCAATATATGTACTCTCTACGATGTCGGCGCTGAGAATGGAATCGACTATCTTGTGATGGAATATCTTGAAGGTACAACGCTTTCTGCTCGGCTAACGCGAGGGCCGCTGGCGACCGATGAACTTCTCCGCATAGCAGTCCAGATTGCTGACGCCCTCGACAAGGCACATCGACAAGGACTCATACACCGGGATTTGAAACCTGCAAATGTCATGCTCACTAAATCTGGAGCTAAGCTGTTGGATTTCGGGCTGGCCAAGCTCACTCAGACAAGCGGGGCGGTGCAGGGCCAAGCCGACATGACAAGAACATCCGGCATGACCGGCAAAGGGACAATTCTTGGAACCCTGCAATATATGTCACCGGAACAACTTGAGGGAAATGAGGCCGATGCCCGCTCCGATATATTTGCTTTTGGCGCGATGCTCTATGAGATGACTACCGGAAAGAGAGCTTTTGAAGGAAAGAGCCAGGCGAGTCTGATAGCGGCAATTTTGGAACGTGAGCCGACTCCGATCTCAGACATCCAGCCTATGTCCCCGCCTGCAGTCGAACGGATTGTAAAGACATGTCTTTCAAAAGATCCTGATGAGAGATTCCAATCGGCGCATGACTTGAAACTGCAGTTGAAATGGCTCTCTGACGGAAACTTTGACCTCAAGACTCCATCAGAGAAAGACAGATCGTTCACATCAAACAAACCCCCGATGATGATCCTTGCCGCCGTATTGGTCTTCGGTCTCGCGTACACCGTCTCACAATTAGTAATGAAAACAGAAGACTCCGCGACTGCAAAGGAAATCAGGTTTGTGATTCCTGAAGAGCCGAATGCAAAATACATACGCTCCTCAACTCCTGACTTTGCACTGTCGCCCGATGGCAGTAAAATAGCGATGTCTATGCAAGACTCGCTCGGCGTGTCCTATATTGCTCTGAGGCAGCTTTCGTCCAATAGAATGATCCGCATTCAGGGGACCGAAGGCGGGGAGGGTCCGTTCTGGTCGCCAGATGGCAGTTTCATCGGATTTGAACGCTCTAATCCAGCCAGAATAAGCAAAGTATCGCTTGCAGGAGGCTCTCCGCAGGATATCTATGAAAGCCTGGATGGCGGTTTTGGAGGCGTAGTTTGGCTTGAAGATGGCACTATTATCTTTGAAAGCGGACGGCGTCCCATCATGCGTATTTCTGCGGATGGCGGCACACCTGAACCAATTCTCGATATTGAGACTGTCCATGAGAAGAACGGACACTCGTGGCCAATTCTACTTCCTGACAAAAAGCACTATATCTATCGTGTTCCTCCAGACGCCGAAGGGAATAGATCAATTTATTTGGCAAAGTTTGGATCAAAAGAGGGAAAGAAACTGCTGGCGAATGAGTACAATGCCGGCTTTCTGCCACCCGACTATCTGCTCTTCATGCGGGGATCCAGTTTGATGGCGCAAAGAATTGAACTTGATCCCCCTTCGTTAATAGGCAACGCCGTTCTGGTGGCGGACAATATTTCAATTAATCCCATTCCAGGAACCGCCGCGATAGCGGCAGGTGAAAATGGAACTTTGCTTTATCGGCAGGGAGGGTCACAGCCCATCACCCAGCTCGTTTGGTTTGACAGAAAAGGAAACAGGCTGGGCAATGCGGATGCACCAAATACTGACGTGGGGGTGAGTCTTTCTCATGACAACCAGCGCGCCGCGGTGTGTCGTCTAAACAGCCGGTATTCGCACGAAGCAGGAGAACAGCCCGTCAGTCTTTGGACCATTGACCTAAAAAAGAATATCAGCACTCGAATTACAGCTGATATCAAAAACAGTGATGAGAGCCCGATTTGGTCTACCGATGACAAGAGACTCCTGTATGCCTCCCACAAGGACGGAAGCCCTGCCCGGATTGCGGAACATCTTGCAAGCGGCTCAGGAAATGAAATCACTCTTCTCACCCACGAAGACCTTAGTTTGCTGTTGCCTAACGGCAATCCACACCCGTCAGACTGGTCTGCGGATGGACAGTCCATCCTTTTCCAAATCACCGATTCGACCGGATCGTTAGACCTGGCTATAATGAAATATGATGATATCGCCTCCATCAAAGTTATTGCCGGTGGGCGCAGCTTTCAATCTCAAGGTCAATTCTCGCCGGACGGCGAATGGATTGTTTATTCGTCAAATCAATCTGAGAGGCCTGAGATCTATATTCGGCCCCTGACCGGTACGAGCGAACTTTCGCAAATTTCTTCAAACGGAGGGCTAAACCCTCGGTGGAGACGGGACGGAAAAGCGATTAACTATCTTGATCTGAATGCGAACCTCATGGAGGTCACAATCAATCCTCTCTCTCCGTCTGAATTCAGTTCGCCAGTTATGCTTTTTAACACAGGGATTGCAATTAAGACATATGACTTCTACGGGGGTGGCGCGGAATATGACGTTACGACCGACGGGTCGCGCTTTTTGGTCAACACAGTTATCCGCCCGGCAGTGCTTGCGCCGTTGAATGTGGTATTGAACTGGAAACCGCCGGATGGAAAAGAGCGCTGAGGAGTTCCCTCATATATTTATGAAACCTACTCGGTAATTTCTGACAAAACCTCTTTTTCACATGGTAATAACTGAAGTGGAAGAGAATAGTGGATTCGAGCATTCACTGGATTGACAGACTATTGACCCCTATTCTCCTCACCAACTATTTTCAACCACGTTTCTTGCACCGGGAATCTCCTTCCATTTTTAACTTGTCATGCCAACGCCTATGTATAACACTCTAACAACAGTTCAACTCTCTGCGAGTAACGAATACACAGAACCTCTGGTTGGATAAGTGGTGTATGTCGCTTTTCTCCAAATTCCCCTCGTTTTATCAACTTTACAATGACGCTATCGAGACCTTCGCGCGTTTTCCGTTCACCATGCTGAGCGCTTGTGTTTCGGTAATTCTTGGAATTGTTCTTGTCGAAATGAGGCAGGACAACACATCACGGCACACATTTGAGAATATGTGTTTTGCGAGCGTTCTTGGTCTCTCGCTCTTTACAGCGTTGGCCTTATTCGCCGAGAAACAAAATTGGCGCCGAAAATTTTCGATTATCCTCCAGAGTTTCGGAGCGGTTTTGCTCTTCTTGTATTACCTGTCGCTTCCGGAAAAAAGTTATGAGCCAAATCTCTATCTGGTTCGCTTTGCCTTACTGGCTGTCGTTTTTCATTTGTTGGTAGCCTTCCTGCCGTTTCTTCGAGGTTATCAGGTCAATGGTTTCTGGCAATACAACAAATCCCTCTTTCTTCGCTTTTTGACTGCCGCGCTCTATTCAGCGGTTCTATACCTCGGACTGATACTCACTTTGTCTTCCGCTGAACACCTGTTCGGCATTGACATAGATGAGGAAAGCTACTTCGAATTATGGATTGTTCTCGCTGGTATAGTTAATACCTGGATATTTCTTGCTGGTGTCCCTCGCAATCTTACAGAACTAAATGACAATTATGAGTATCCAAAGGGTCTCAGCGTCTTCGCCCAATATATCCTACTGCCACTGGTCGGGCTTTATCTTGTTATCCTCTACATTTATGAACTCAAGATTATTGCTCAGTGGAACTGGCCGAAAGGCTGGGTTTCCCATCTTGTTCTCGGGTTTTCAGTCGTGGGGATTCTTTCTCTACTGCTCTTGTGGCCGTTGAAAGATAAGGCTGAGAATACATGGATCCGTACCTTCATCAAACGCTTCTTCCTTGCGCTCATCCCTCTCATCGCTATGCTTTTTTTGGCAGTGCTCGAGCGAATTTCCGATTATGGCATTACGATCAACCGATATTTGGTGATCGCCATGGCGGTCGGGCTCGCAGTTGTGGTTTTCTATTTTGTTTTCAGCCGCCGGAAAGACATACGAACCATCCCGATAGTTATTGCGTCAATCGCACTCATATCAGCGTTCGGGCCGTGGAGCGCCTTTTCGGTTTCCGAGAACAGTCAGCTGGCGAGGTTGGATGCATATTTAACAAAGTACAATCTCCCGCCCGACAGCATCCGGGCTTCTGCCCAACCGCAGCTATCAATTGAAGATAGAAGAGAGATGAGCTCTATCACAGAATATCTACTTGACTGGCATGGAGCAGAAGCATTTTCAAAGTGGGTGAATTACAGTGTGTTGATCTCAGTAGACACTGCTTATGGCCGGTCGTCGGTCAAGTCAATGACAGAGAAACTTGGGTTCGAATATTCATCGCCTGATAATACGGACACTCAGCGGCGTCTTTCTCTTTATGCGAATAAGGGGACAGCCGTTAATATCAAAGATTTTGAGTATCTCATTGAGATGCCACGCTATCTTGCCGACCCATTGGAGAATGTTAGCTATGGATCAAAATTAAAAAATGGAGATTCATGTTCCATAAAGTTTAATCTGCAAAGTGGACATTTGTCTATCAATATTATCACTGATGGTGTTCTGGTAGATTCAGCATACCTTCATCTAACGAATCAGATTGAAAGTCTGCCAGACCTTGTCAACCTTGTTCATGTTCCAGATGAAGAGTTGACATTTTCCGTTGCAGGATCGGGCTTTGATGCACAAATCATAATCCTTGAACTGTCCGGACGATTTGAGGCTGACTCTCTGAAAATAGATTCATTTAAAGGGTACGTTCTCCTGCGGAGACGGTGAGCAGGGTCCCAAAGCAAAGCCACTGATGATTTCAATTCTGTATTTGAATCTATAATCTGATTACAGCTTCTCCAGCATCCTGCTGGCGCCGGTCATTTTCATCCAGCGTTTTTCCGAGAAGAGTATAGCCCCCACGGTAATCCCCACTCCCAAATACAGAAGCGCGAAAGCAACAATCACGATCGCTTTTGTTTCCGGCGTCCAGGGCATATACAAACACAATCCAAGCGGCAAGAGCAGAAGCCCAGCTACCGCGAGCGTTGTGCAAAAGATCAGCGCACACACCGCAAGCGCAGTGTTGCGAACAATTTTTATCCCTTCGATATAGTAAATGACGGCGTTGGTTTTGGCCAGATCAATCCACGGTTGCACAAACGAGCGCACTATTCCGGAAATTAGTTCATTCAACATACTTTGCCTTGCGCGTTAAAGTGTTGATGCGTGTTTTCATTTTACAATTATTTTTTCGAGCGTCCGAGCATTATGCCCAGCAGCAGACTGACTACTGCCGCGCCGCCAATAAACGGCCAGGGATTATTTCGCACCTTGGCGTCGACATCGGCCACAATTTCTTTCGCTTTGTCTTTGCCGGCATGGAGTGTCGCGGCGAGTTGTTCCTCGGCGCTGGCGCTGAAGGTGTCGGCGAGTGATTTCAGTTCGGAATATTTTGAGCCGATGGTCTGCTGGAGCTCGGCTTTCTTGTCGCGCGCGACCTCATTGAGCAATGCAAGCGCATCGTTAATTCGTTTGTCGTCAAATCTATCTGTCATAGTGTTCTCCTTGTAGTATCATTTCCGCTGTAATGTCTTTCCAGCGAAAGCTGGAATTCATCTTTTCTTTCTCCTTGTCGGAACAACATCCAACAATTGGCCCACTTACAATATACGCGCTCACAGACAAAATAGGACGAAAGATTTTTGCGTCTCTCGTCCCAAGCAATTGTGCGAACGTGGCTCACAGCGTGTCTATTCGCGCGATTTTCCCTTTCTGCCTATAAACACAAGGCCCACCCCGACAGCCATGGCGATACCTCCGAGGATAGGAGGCATGTCGATGCGCTCTCTTTCATTAATCTGAAATTCGATTCCGCCAAAATCGATGGCGTCTTTGTTCGTCGTGTAGGTGATGCCTCCGTAAATGAGTCCGATGGCGCCGACGATTATCAAAATGATTCCGATGATTATGAGTGATTTCATGGAACTCGCTCCCGTGTTAAACGTATTCAACAGATAATGTAGGCTGTCAGACTTCGAAAACAAAGCCAAAACACTTTTGTCTAGAAGGGATTGCCAAGTGGGAAATTGCAGAAGAGAGAGAGGAATTGATATTGGGACACGACTTAACTATCCTATACTTTAGGAGCAAACCTTTATGCCACAGATAATTTCTTCACGAATCCTCGCTCTGTTTTGTGTTCTTACTATCTCGGTTCCTCTCCGCGCTTCTCCATCCAAAGAAGTGTTTGTGCAGGAAGCCTGTTTTTCACCCGACAGCAAATATCTCAGCCTGTCGGCCAGAGTCGACGGCCAGTGGGATATTTTTATCACTGATATTGAAGGAAAGTTAATCAGAAATATTACCAACGATACGATGCAGGATGTCTACACGACATGGGCATCGGGAGGCAGTGGATTGATTTTTGTGTCGAAAAGAGACGGTATGACTCAACTGTTCATTCACAACATAAATGATGGCAGTACTATTCAGTGGGCTAAGTTCCATAATGGCGCGACGGCGCCATCATGTTCGCCCGACTTTAGTCAGATTGTATTTGCCTCGAAAGTCAACGGAGCGTATGATCTTTTCGTAATGAATAATCGTGCGCTTGATCTCGCAACAATGGTCGGCGACACACCTTCAAAAGCAAT